>NZ_JBTOLC010000020.1:0-110046 GCF_054551825.1 Streptomyces sp. L500 | reverse complement strand
GAACTACATCATCCCCAGCGTCTTCAACGACAAGGTCGCCGGGGCCGTCGCGGGTGCCGTCCGGGAGGCCGCCAAGGCCGCCGGGGCCGCTGTGACAGGCACCACGACGGCCTGACGCACGGCGCGTCGAGTGGCGCGACGCCGCTGGGCCCCCCATAAGGTGTCGGGCAGACATCGGGCCGCAGAAATGCGGCCTCATCCGAGGCTGTGGCAGCTGGCCGTGGCGCTTTCCGTGTGACTCTCCAGGGTGCCGGATTGGCTTTCCCGCCACTGGTGGGGGCAGGATGCGTAACCGGGCGCGAGGGTCTGGCATACGGACCCGGGTCCGGGGACTGTCCGAGGGCCCTGGCAGCATCGGCTTCGATCTCACGCCTCATTGGCAAGAAGAACACGGGAGTACAACATGAACCGCAGTGAGCTGGTGGCCGCTCTGGCCGACCGCGCCGAGGTGACCCGCAAGGACGCCGACGCCGTTCTGGCCGCGCTCGCCGAGACCGTCGGCGAGATCGTCGCCAAGGGCGACGAGAAGGTCACCATCCCCGGCTTCCTGACCTTCGAGCGCACCCACCGTGCCGCTCGGACCGCGCGCAACCCGCAGACGGGCGAGCCGATCCAGATCGCTGCCGGTTACAGCGTGAAGGTCTCCGCGGGCTCCAAGCTCAAGGAAGCCGCGAAGGGCAAGTAAGCCTTCAGCTCGAAGGGCGGTCACCCAGGGGGTGACCGCCCTTTTGGCGTATCAGGGGAGCATGCCCCTCCGCGTTGCCGCGTAAACGGCCCTTGCGTGGCCCGTAAAGCCCCTAACACCCCGTCAGGGTGCCCGGGCCCCACCCGCCCCCGTTCGGGGCCCTGACGGCCCGGCAGGGGGGTCGTGCCGTAAAACGCCGGACGGGGCTGACGTACGTCAGCCCCGTCCGGGGGTTCGAGGGGGCGGAGCCCCCTCACCGTCAGGCGTCGGAACCGCCCGGCATCTCGACGTTCGCGCCCAGATCCCGCAGCTTCTGCATGCTGTGTTCCCCGGGGGATAACCCCCGGACCCCCAGCCGGGGCCGGGTCAGCCCTGCGCGGAAGGTGCGGGCATCTCCACGTTCGCGCCCAGATCCCGCAGCTTCTGCATGAAGTTCTCGTAGCCGCGGTTGATCAGGTCGATGCCGTGCACCCGGGACGTGCCCTCCGCGGCCAGGGCCGCGATCAGGTACGAGAAGCCGCCGCGCAGGTCGGGGACGACCATGTCCGCGCCCTGGAGCTTCGTCGGGCCGGAGACGACGGCCGAGTGGAGGAAGTTGCGCTGGCCGAAGCGGCAGGCGGAGCCGCCCAGGCACTCGCGGTAGAGCTGGATGTGCGCGCCCATCTGGTTGAGCGCGGAGGTGAAGCCCAGGCGGGACTCGTAGACCGTCTCGTGGACGATGGACAGGCCCGAGGCCTGCGTCAGGGCCACGACCAGCGGCTGCTGCCAGTCCGTCTGGAAGCCGGGGTGGACGTCCGTCTCCAGCGCTATGGCGTTGAGCGAGCCGCCCGGGTGCCAGAAGCGGATGCCCTCGTCGTCGATCTCGAAGGCGCCGCCGACCTTGCGGTAGGTGTTGAGGAAGGTCATCATCGACCGCTGCTGGGCGCCGCGGACGTAGATGTTGCCCCTCGTGGCCAGCGCGGCCGACGCCCAGGAGGCCGCCTCCAGGCGGTCGGACAGGGCGCGGTGGTTGTAGCCGCCGAGCTTGTCGACACCGGTGATGCGGATCGTCCGGTCGGTGTCCATGGCGATGATCGCGCCCATCTTCTGCAGCACGCAGATGAGGTCCTCGATCTCCGGCTCCACGGCCGCGTTGGACAGCTCCGTGACGCCCTCCGCCAGGACGGCGGTCAGCAGCACCTGCTCGGTCGCGCCGACCGAGGGGTAGGGCAGGCGGATCTTGCAGCCGCGCAGCCGCTGCGGCGCCTCCAGGTACTGACCGCCCTCGCGCTTCTCGATCGTCGCGCCGAACTGGCGCAGCACCTCGAAGTGGAAGTCGATCGGCCGGCCGCCGATGTCGCAGCCGCCCAGGCCCGGGATGAAGGCGTGGCCGAGGCGGTGCAGCAGCGGGCCGCAGAGCAGGATCGGGATGCGCGAGGAACCGGCGTGGGCGTCGATGTCCGCGACGTTGGCGCTCTCCACGTACGTCGGGTCGAGAACCAGCTCGCCGGGCTCGTCGCCGGGGCGGACGGTCACACCGTGCAGCTGGAGCAGACCGCGCACGACGCGGACGTCACGGATGTCGGGCACGTTGCGCAGCCGACTGGGACCGTGCCCGAGCAGGGCGGCGACCATGGCCTTCGGCACGAGATTCTTCGCGCCGCGGACGCGGATCTCTCCCTCGAGCGGGGTGCCGCCGTGGACAAGCAGGACATCGTCAGGGCCGGTCATGGATCTCGCGTTCCTGGAGTTGGGCAGGGGGCAAGAAGAAAGGGTAATGCGACCCGGGGGCCCTTCTGGCGCCCTGGAGGGCCGGAAAGCACGTCATGGGTTTGTCACAACACTCTGTGTTTATGGAACGGTCGCTACCGGTTATCGCCGGGGCGTCGCCGGACCACCCGGCGGGCCCGTGCTCGCGCCCCCGACGGCCTTTCCGGCGCTTTCCGTGGCCGCGAGGTCGCTTTCGGTCACTTGCGCGGGCGCTGCTCTCGTACGCCCCCTACCCGCCCCGGGCGGGGGCACTCGTCCACTCCCCCCGGAGGGGCGAAATGGGGGATCATGTGCCCATGACCGAGGTGTCCTCGCTCACAGGGCGACTGCTTGTCGCGACGCCCGCGCTGTCCGACCCCAATTTCGACCGCGCGGTGGTGTTGCTGCTCGACCACGACGAGGACGGCTCCCTCGGCGTGGTCCTGAACCGCCCGACCCCGGTCGGCGTCGGCGACGTCCTGGAGCCCTGGGCCGCGCTGGCCGGGGAGCCGGGGGTGGTCTTCCAGGGCGGCCCGGTCTCGCTGGACTCGGCGCTGGGTGTGGCGGTGGTGCCGGGCGAGGCCCGGGAGCACGAAGGGCCGTCCCCGGCGGGCGAGGGCTCCGGCGCGGGCCCGCCGCCGTCGTCCGCCATGGGGGATCCCGTCGGCTGGCGCAGGGTGCACGGGGCGATCGGCCTGGTCGACCTGGAGGCCCCGCCCGAGCTGATGGCCAGGGTCCTGGGCTCGCTGCGGATCTTCGCCGGGTACTCCGGCTGGGGCCCGGGGCAGCTGGAGAAGGAGCTGGCCGAGGGAGCCTGGTACGTGGTGGAGTCGGAGCCCGGCGACGTGTCGTCCCCGGACCCGGCGCGGCTGTGGCGGGCCGTCCTGCGGCGTCAGCGCAGCGAGCTGGCGATGGTCGCCACCTATCCGGACGACCCGAGCCTCAACTGACCCGCGCCGTCCCCAGTACTCTTGGAGACCATGAGCACTCTTGAGCCCGAGCGCGGGGCAGGTACCGGCACCCTCGTAGAGCCGACGCCGCAGGTGTCGCACGGCGACGGCGACCACGAGCGCTACGCCCATTACGTCCAGAAGGACAAGATCATGGAGAGCGCGCTCTCCGGCTCCCCGGTCGTCGCCCTGTGCGGCAAGGTCTGGGTGCCCGGGCGCGACCCCAAGAAGTACCCGGTCTGTCCGATGTGCAAGGAGATCTTCGACGGCATGGGCGCCGGCGGGGACGACAAGGGCGGCAAGGGCGGCGACAAGAAGTAGCCCCCCGCTTCTCACTCTCGGGTTCGCCGACGGCTCCCAGGGCGCGTGATCGCGCCCTGGGAGCCGTTTTGCTGTTGTCGGATCTGCTCTTGTCGGAGCGCCGTCACCCCGCTTAGCCTCCTCTCAGTTGTGCGCTGCGAAACGTCCATTGCGTATGTTGCAACGCTCGGGGGGCCTCATGGCGTGGCCGTCGACGACGACGTCGGCATCGTTACGAACGTTCGTCCTGGTCGTGGTGGGAGCGCTGCTGTGCGCCGCGGGCGTCGGCGCCTGCGCGCCGCGTACGCCGTCCGGCGGCGCGGGCGGGGACCGCGCGACCGGCACCCTGCGGGTCTGGCTCTTCCGCGAGGTCGACAACGCGCCCAAGGCGGCGGTCGTAGACGAGGCCGTCGCCGCGTTCGAGAAGACCCACCGCGGGGCGCGGGCCGAGGTCACCTACATCCCCGTCGAGACCCGGGCCCAGCGGATCAAGGCCGCGTTCAACGACCCGCGGAGCGCCCCCGACGTCGTCGAGTACGGCAACACGGACACGGCCGGGTACGTCCGGGACGGCGGGCTGGCCGATCTCACCGCCGACCTGGCGGCCTGGGACGACGCCCGCGCCCTCGACCCGGCCGCGAAGCGGTCCGTGACCGTGGACGGCAAGCTCTACGGCGCGCCGCTCCTCGTGGGCGTCCGGGCCCTGTACTACCGCACCGACGTCTTCCGGGAGCTGGGCCTGAAGCCCCCGGCCACCCTGGACGAACTGGCCGCGACCGCCCGCCGCGTCCACGCGGCCCGCCCCGGGCTGTACGGGCTCGCGGTGGGCGGCGCGTACACCTATGCGGCGCTGCCCTTCGTCTGGGCGCACGGCGGGGACGTCGCCGAGCGGAAGGGCCGGTCGTACGAGGCCACCGTCGGCGACCCCGCCGCCAGGCGGGGCATCGCGGCCTACACGAGCCTGTTCGGCGACCACAACTGCCCCGCGAGCCGGTGCGCCCGGATGACCGGCAACGAGACGGTCCAGGCCTTCGCGTCCGGCAAGGCGGCCATGGCCATCGCCGGTGACTTCAGCCATCAGGCCATGGAGAACGGCAAGGTCAAGGGCGCGTACGCGGTCGTACCGCTGCCCGGGACCAGGGAGGGGCGGATCGCCCCCGCCTTCGCGGGCGGGAACAACCTCGGGGTGCTCAGAAGCAGCACCCATCGCACCCTCGCCGTGGACCTGCTGAAGACCCTGGCCGGCAAGCGCACCCAGGCCCGGCTCTTCGACGCCATGGGCTTCCTGCCGGCCTTCACCGACGTCCGCGCCGAGGCGGCGCGGAAACGGCCCTTCGTGGAGCCGTTCGTACGGACGCTGGCGGCGGGCGCGCGGAGCGTACCGGTGACTCCGGCCTGGGCCGCCATCGACGCCGGGCAGGTGCTGCCGACCCTGCTCCAGGAGGTCGTGAGCGGACGCGAGGACGTGGACACGGCGACGGCCGGGGCGGCACGGAAGATGAACGCCGCCTTCCGGAAGAACGGACTGCGGTCATGAGGGCCCGAGCCATGGGAGGGACGGGAGGGAAGGGCGCCACGCCCTGGCTCTACCTCGCCCCGGCGCTCGTCGTCCTCGGCGGACTCCTCGTCTACCCCGTCTACGAGCTGGGCCTGATCTCCTTCCTCGAATACACCCAGGCCCAGGTCAGCGGGGGAGAGCCGACCAATTTCCAGGGACTGGGCAACTACCGCGCGCTCTTCACCGACGCCCAGTTCGGCCAGGTCCTGCTGACGACCGTCGTCTTCGCGGCGGCCTGCGTCGTCGCCACCCTCGCCGTCGGCTGCGCGCTGGCGGTGCTGCTGACGCGGATCCGGGCCCTGCCGCGACTGGCGCTGACGCTCGCCGCACTGGGGGCCTGGGCCACGCCCGCCATCACCGGCTCCACGGTGTGGGTCTTCCTTTTCGACCCCGACTTCGGCCCGGTCGACAAGGCGCTCTCCCGGCTCGGGCTGAGCGGATTCGACGGCTACGCGTGGACCTACGACCGGTACAGCGCCTTCGCGCTCGTCCTGCTGGAAATCGTCTGGTGCTCGTTCCCCTTCGTCATGGTGACCGTCTACGCGGGCATCCGGGCGATTCCCGGGGAGGTACTGGAGGCGGCGGCGCTGGACGGGGCCTCGCAGTGGCGGATCTGGCGGGACGTCATGGCCCCCATGCTGCGCCCGGTCCTGGTCGTCGTCACGATCCAGTCGGTCATCTGGGATTTCAAGGTCTTCACGCAGATCTATGTGATGACGAACGGCGGCGGTATCGCCGGACAGAACCTGACGCTGAACGTCTACGCCTATCAGAAGGCGTTCGCCTCCTCGCAGTACGGCCTCGGCTCGGCGATCGGCGTGGTGATGCTGCTGATCCTGCTGGCGGTGACGCTCGGATACCTGCGGCTGCTGAGACGGCAAGGGGAGGAGATATGAGACGACCCCGAGGTCGGCTCCTGGCGGAATCGGTCGCGCTGCTGTGCGCGGCGGCGGCGGCTTTTCCCCTCTACTGGATGGTGCTCTCGGCCTTCAAACCGGAAGGCGAAGTGCTGTCGGAGGACGCCCGGCCGTGGACCGCGCACCCCACCCTGGACGCCTTCCGGCGGGTCTTCGGCCAGCAGGACTTCGGCCGCTACCTGGGCAACAGCCTGCTGGTCGCCGTCGTCGTGGTCGTCGCCTCCGCGCTGATCGCCTTTCTGGCGGCCGTGGCCGTCACCCGATTCCGGTTCCGTTTCCGGACGACGCTGCTCGTCATGTTCCTCGTCGCGCAGATGGTGCCGGTCGAGGCCCTGACGATTCCGCTCTTCTTCCTGATGCGGGACCTGGGCGACGTCACCGGAGTGCCCGGCGTCGGGCTCAATACGCTGGGCTCGCTGATCCTCCCGCACATCGCCTTCTCCCTCCCCTTCGCGATCTGGATGCTGCGCGGCTTCGTCCGGGCGGTGCCGGAGTCGCTGGAGGAGGCGGCGTACCTCGACGGGGCGAGCCGGGCCCGTTTCCTGTGGCGGATCCTCTTTCCGCTGGTCTTCCCGGGACTGGTGGCGACGAGCGTCTTCTCCTTCATCTCGACATGGAACGACTTCCTCCTCGCCAAGTCCTTCATCATCAGCGCCACCGAGAACTCGACGCTCCCGATGGCACTGCTGGTCTTCTTCAAGGACGAGGGCAACGACTGGGGCGGCATCATGGCGGCGTCGACCGTGATGACGATTCCGGTGCTCGTCTTCTTCGTACTGGTACAGCGCGGGCTCGTCTCGGGCCTCGGCGGAGCGGTGAAGGACTGAACTGAACCATGGACGATCTCAACCTCGATCGTGAGCTGGGCCTCGACCTGATCCCGGCCCCGGTGTCCGTCCGCGAGGTGCCGCCCCCGGGCCTGTACGTCCTCGACGAGGAGACGCTCGTCGAGGCGCGCCCCGGCACCGAGGGCGTGGCGCGCTGGCTGCGCGCGACCGTCGGCGCGGCGACCGGGCTGCCGCTGGCCCCGGGCGACGATGACGACAACCGCATCGTGCTCGCCGTCGACCCGGCCCTCGGGCGCAGGCTCGGCCCCGAGGGCTACCGCGTCGTGGTGGACGGCCACGCCGTGCGCGTCGACGGAGGCAGCAGTGCCGGGGTCTTCTGGGGCGCCCAGACCCTCCGTCAGCTGCTGGGCCCGGCGGCCTTCCGGCGGGCACCGATCGGGCCCAGGGCCGGGTGGGAGCTCCCGATGGTCGCCATCGAGGACGCCCCCCGCTTCGCCTGGCGCGGCGTCCTCCTCGACGTCGCCCGGCACTTCCTCCCCAAGGACGGCGTCCTCCGCTACCTCGACCTGCTCGCCGCCCACAAGCTCAACGTCCTCCACCTCCACCTGACGGACGACCAGGGCTGGCGCATGGAGATCCACCGCTATCCGGAGCTGACCCGGACCGGCTCCTGGCGCGCCCGCACCAAGCTCGGCCACCGGGCCTCGCCGCTGTGGGACGAGCGCCCGCACGGCGGTTACTACACACAGGACGACCTGCGCGAGATCGTCGCGTACGCCGCCGAGCGGCACATCACCGTCGTCCCCGAGATCGACCTGCCCGGCCACTCGCAGGCCGCCATCGCCGCCCATCCCGAACTGGGCAACACCGACGTCGTCGACACCGCGGCCCTCACCGTCTGGGACACGTGGGGGGTCAGTCCGAACGTCCTCGCCCCCACCGACCACACCCTCGCCTTCTACGAGAACGTCCTCACCGAGGTCCTCGACGTCTTCCCCTCGCCCTTCGTCCACATCGGCGGCGACGAGTGCCCCAAGGACCAGTGGAAGGCGTCCCCGGCGGCGCGGGCCCGGATGGCGGCGGAGGGGCTGGCGGACGAGGACGAGCTCCAGAGCTGGTTCATCCGGCACTTCGACCGCTGGCTCGCGGAACGCGGCCGCCGGATGGTCGGGTGGGACGAGATCCTGGAGGGGGGCCTGGCGGGTCTCGTGGGTCTTTCGGAAGGCGCCACCGTCTCGTCCTGGCGCGGCTACGCGGGCGGCATCGCCGCCGCACGGGCGGGCCATGACGTCGTGATGTGCCCCGAACAACAGGTCTACCTCGACCACCGCCAGGCGCCCGGCGCCGACGAGCCCGTCCCCATCGGCTACGTCCGCACTCTGGAGGACGTCTACCGCTTCGACCCGGTGCCGGCGGAGCTCACGGAGACCGAGGCCGCCCGGATCATCGGTGCCCAGGCCAACCTCTGGACGGAGGTGATGGAGGACCAGCGGCGCCTCGACTACCAGGCGTTCCCCCGCCTGGCCGCCTTCGCCGAGACCGTGTGGTCCCCGCTGCCCGCCCCCGCCGCCCGCGACCACCCCGCCTTCGAACGCAGGATGGCCGCCCACTACGCCCGGCTCGACGCCCTCGGCGTCGACTACCGGCCGCCCGGCGGCCCCCACCCCTGGCAGCGCCGGCCCGGAGTGCTCGGACGCCCGATCGAGGGCGCGCCCCCGATCGTGTGAGCCGCACCGGAAGCTGACGAACCGTGCGACGGCCCCTGGCACGGTGGTCCTCCGCACACTGCCGTAAGTCGTACAAGGGCCGCACAAGAGTCAGCAAGCACCGCAATACGCTGGCAAAGCGCCCACAGTGGTGAGAGTCTCCCAACCCGGACTTTCTCCCTGGACGGGTACGCGACCACGGCTTGCGGACCCTCGCGACAGCGGAACCGGAAGATGTGCCAAAGTTTCCACGTCCGGGCCGACAGCACGTACCGTACGGCGAGGACCTGACGGAACAGTCGGGCCCACCGGGAAGGGGCACCTGGGTTGACCACGCACGCACCGCAGGCGGCGCACACGGTGACGTTGCCGGGCTCGCTGGACGAGGCCGTGGCGGCGCTGGCCGCCATGCCCACGGCCGTGCCCGTCGCCGGCGGCACCGATCTCATGGCGGCCGTCAACTCCGGGCTGCTGCGCCCCGCGGGCCTCGTCGGCCTCGGCCGCATCAGCGAGATCAAGGGCTGGCAGTACCAGGACGGCGCCGCCCTGCTGGGCGCCGGCCTCACCCACGCCCGGATGGGCCGCCCGGACTTCGCCGCGCTCATGCCGGCGCTCGCCGCCGCCGCCCGCGCCGCCGGACCGCCCCAGATCCGCAACGCCGGCACCCTCGGCGGCAACATCGCCTCCGCCCAGCCGACCGGCGACACCCTGCCCGTGCTCGCCGCCCTCGAAGCCTCGCTCGTCATCGCCGGCCCCGGCGGGACGCGCCGCGAGATCCCCGTCGGCCGCCTGCTGGCCGGGCTCGACATGCTGCGCCCCGGCGAGCTGATCGGCTACGTGCGCGTACCGCTGCTGCACGCCCCCCAGACCTTCCTCAAGGCGACCGGCCGGACGGGCCCCGGCCGCGCCATCGCCTCCGTCGCCGTCGTTCTCGACCCCGCGCGGCGCAGCGTGCGCTGCGCGGTGGGCGCGGTGGCGCCGATGCCGCTGCGGCCGTTCGACGCCGAACGCTGGGTGTCCTCGATCATCGACTGGGACGGCGACCGCGCGCTCGCGCCGGACGCCCTCGCCGCCTTCGGCGACTACGTCGCGGCAGCGTGCATCCCCGATCCGGTGCCCGAGCCGCCCAACCCGCTGTCCCCCCACGACCCCCATGACCCTCATGCCCCTCGTGACGGAGCCGAGCCCGGTACCCTGCCGCCGGCCGTGCTGCACCTCCGTCGTACGGTGGCGACCCTGGCCCGCCGAGCACTGGGGAGGGCACTCGCGTGAGTGACGACCAGCAGCGACACACCCATGCCCCCACGCCCGGCGCGGGCGGCTGGCAGCCGATCCCGCAGGGGGCGGGCCTGGAGGCCGAGGGCACGACCTTCGTCCAGCTCCCGCCCGAGCTCCTGGCCCAGACCGGCCCCGGGACCGGCGCGGGATGGAGCCCCCTGGCGGCGCCCGGCACGGGCTACGCGCCCCCGGTCGTGGACTCCTGGCAGCAGCAGGCGCCGCAGCACCCGGCCCCGCATCAGCACGAGCCGCAGGTGCCGACGCAGCAGCACTGGGACGCGTACGAGCACCGGTATGTGCCGGAGCAGCACGTGCCGGAGCAGCACGTGCCGGAGCAGCATGTGTCGGATGGGCACATGCCGGAGCAGCACGTTCCGGGGCAGCACGTACCCGAGCAGCATGTTCCGGGTGCGGACGACGGTGGTGCCGCCGATCCGCACGCGACGGCGCAGTGGCAGGTTCCCTTCGCGGCGGACGAGGCCGTGAACGCCACCGGCCCGGAGCCGGTGAACCACCCGGGGCCCGGGGCCACGGGGCAGTGGTCGGTCCCGGCCGCCGGTGACGACTCGGTGGAGGAGTCCGGGGAGTACGCGCTGCGCGGTTCCGCCGAGCAGCAGTGGACCGTACCGGCCGCGCGGGACGCGTCCGCCGGGTACGGAACGGGTGTCGCCGACGTCATCGCCGAGGACCGTCCGGTCACCGGTGCGGGCGATAATCCGACCGACGAGTGGACGGCTGCGGCCGAGCCCGTCGTGACCAGTGAGGCGACCGAGACGGCCGAAGCTGATGCGGAGGCCAAGGTCGAGGCCGAGGTCGAGGCGCAGCCGGAACAGGAACCGGAAGCGGAGCCGGCCGACGGCCAAGACCAGGGCGAGGCTGAAGTCCTGGAACAGGGCCAGGCCGAGGCCCCGGAGCAGGAGGACCAGCCCCTGGCCTCCGACATCCTGCCTGCCGACATCCCGCCTGCCGATATCCCTTCTGCCGATGCCCCGGCCCCCGCCGACCCGCGGCCCTACCTCCTCAACGAGCACCCCTGCGCCTCGTACGTCCTGCGCGTCAACGGCACCGACCGTCCCGTGACCGACGCGTGGATCGGCGAGTCGCTGCTCTACGTCCTGCGCGAGCGACTCGGCCTCGCGGGCGCCAAGGACGGCTGCTCGCAGGGGGAGTGCGGCGCGTGCTCCGTCCAGGTGGACGGCCGGCTGGTCGCGTCCTGTCTCGTGCCGGCGGCGACGACGGCGGGCTCGGAGGTCCGTACGGTCGAGGGCCTCGCGGCGCACGGGCAGCCGTCCGACGTCCAGCGGGCGCTCGCCGAGTGCGGTGCCGTCCAGTGCGGCTTCTGTGTACCCGGTCTCGCGATGACCGTGCACGACCTGCTCGAGGGCAACCATGCCCCGACCGAGCTGGAGACCCGGCAGGCCATCTGCGGCAACCTCTGCCGCTGCTCCGGGTACCGGGGGGTGCTCGAAGCGGTGCGCCAGGTCGTCGACGAGCGCGCGGAGACGGCCGCCCTGGAAGAGGAGACGGCGGCGCAGGAGGAACAGGCCCAGGGCCTTCAGGCCCCGGACGCGGGCCCGGACACGATGGGCATCCCGCACCAGCAGCCCGGCCCGTACGGCGACGGCTCGTTCGGCGACGGCTCGTACGGCGACGGTTCGTACGCCCAGGCGCCGTACGGCGAGGGGGCGTACGGAACGTACGACTCGGGTGCGTACGACACGGGCTCGTACGACACGGGCTCCTACGGCGGTGGCGGCCCCTACGGTGACGGCCCGTACGGGGACGGCGGCACCGGCAGTGGCTTTGGAAAGGCAACGGCATGACGGGAATGGGCGGGATGACCGGTACGGGCGGAATGGCGGGCGGCACGGGCGCGGGCGACATCCCGGCATCCGTCACCACCGCCACCCTCGTACCGCCCGCCACCCCCGAGGAGCCCCTCCTCGGCATCGGCGTCTCCCTGCCCTCCACCGACGCGGCCGCCAAGGCCCAGGGCACCTTCCCCTACGCGGCGGACCTGTGGGCGGAGGGCCTGCTGTGGGCCGCCGTGCTGCGCTCGCCGCACCCCCACGCCCGCATCGTCTCGATCGACACCTCGGCGGCCGCGACGATGCCGGGCGTCCGAGCCGTCGTCACCCACGCCGACGTGCCGGGCGAGAACAGGTACGGCCGGGGCATCGCCGACCGGCCCGTCTTCGCCTCCGACCTCGTGCGGCACCACGGCGAGCCGATCGCCGCCGTCGCCGCCGACCACCCGGACACGGCCCGCCTCGCCGCCGCGGCCATCGTGGTGGAGTACGAGCCGCTCGACCCGGTCACCGACCCCGAGCAGGCGTTCGCCGCCGAACCGCTGCACCCCGACGGCAATCTGGTCCGCCACATCCCGCTGCGCTTCGGCGACCCGGAGGCGGTCGGCGAGGTCGTCGTCGAGGGCCTGTACCGGATCGGCCGGCAGGACCCCGCGCCCATCGGCGCCGAGGCCGCGCTGGCCGTGCCGCGCCCCGACGGCGGCGTCGAGATCTACACCGCCTCCACCGACCCGCACGCCGACCGCGACCTCGTCGCCGCCTGCCTGGGCCTGGAGAACGACCGCGTCAAGGTCGTCGTTACGGGCGTCCCCGGCGCCATGGGCGACCGCGAGGACCCGGGCATCCAGCTCGCCCTGGGCCTGCTCGCCCTGCGCACGGGCCACCCGGTCAAGCTGGTGGCGACGCGCGAGGAGTCCTTCCTCAGCCACCCGCACCGCCACCCCACCCTGCTGCGTTACCGCCACCACGCGGACGCCGAGGGCAAGCTCGTCAAGGTCGAGGCCCAGATCCTGATGGACGGCGGCGCCTACGCCGACTCCTCCTCGGACGCGCTGGCGGCGGCCGTGGCCTTCGCCTGCGGCCCGTACGTCGTCCCGCACGCCTTCGTGGAGGGCTGGGTCGTCCGCACCAACAACCCGCCCTCCGGGCACGTCCGCGGCGAGGGCGCCATGCAGGTGTGCGCCGCGTACGAGGGCCAGATGGACAAGCTCGCGGAGCGGCTCGGCCTGGACCCGGCGGAACTGCGCATGCGCAATGTGATGGCCACGGGCGACGTCCTGCCCACCGGCCAGACCGTCACCTGCCCGGCCCCGGTCGCCGAACTCCTGCGCGCCGTCCGCGACTACCCGCTCCCTGCTCTTCCCAAGGACGACCCCGACGACAACGAGGACGACTGGCTCCTCCCCGGCGGCCCCGACGGCGCGGGCGACCCGGGCGCGGTGCGCCGGGGCGTCGGCTACGGCGTCGGCATGGTCCACATGCTGGGCGCGGAGGGCGCCGACGAGGTCTCCACGGCCACGGTGAAGGTCTCCGGCTCGGTGGCCACGGTCATCTGCGCCGCCGTGGAGACGGGCCAGGGCTTCGCCACGCTGGCGCGGCAGATCGTCCAGGAGGTCCTGGGCATCGAGGAGGTCCACGTCGCCCCGGTCGACACCGACCAGCCGCCGTGCGGGCCGGCCGCGCACAGCCGCCACACATGGGTCTCGGGCGGCGCGGTGGAGCGCGCGGCGAGAATGGTCCGTACGCAGCTCCTCCAGCCGCTGGCCCACCAGTTCGGCATGTCGACGGAGCTGCTGACCATCGCCGACGGCAAGATCACGTCGTACGACGGCGTCCTCAGCACGACGGTGGCCGAGGCGCTCGACGGCAAGGAACTCTGGGCCACCGCCCAGTGCCGCCCCCACCCCACGGAGCCCCTGGACGACTCCGGCCAGGGCGACGCCTTCGTCGGTATGGCCTTCTGCGCGGTCCGTGCCGTGGTGGACGTGGACGTCGACCTGGGCTCGGTGCGCGTCGTCGAACTGGCCGTCGCCCAGGACGTGGGCCGCGTCCTGAACCCGGCCCAGGCGAGGGCCCGCGTCGAGGCGGGCGTGATCCAGGGTGTGGGCGCCGCGCTGACGGAGAATCTCCGCACCAACACCGGCCAGGTCCGCCGCCCCGACCTGATGTCCTACGCCCTCCCGACGGCACTGGACGCCCCGGACGTCCACATCGTCAAGCTGGTGGAGGAACGCGACGTGGTCGCCCCCTTCGGCGCGAAGGCGATCAGCGCGGTGCCGGTCGTCACCTCCCCGGCGGCGGTGGCGGGGGCGGTACGGGCGGCCACGGGCCGCCCGGTCAACCGCCTGCCGATCAGGCCGCAGACGGCGGCGGTGAACGCCTGAGTAGACGTACTCAGGTGAATGTCGGTGGCAGTCAGTAGTCTTGTGGCTCTTGCGTACAAGACAACTGGCGGACTGGCATGAGGGGCGGGGCGGGGACCGTGAGTGGGGCATCGGGATTGCGGGCGGAACTGGATTCCCTCGAATCCTTCAAGGGCAGGGTCGACGCCCTATTGACCTACCTCCAGGGCACGGAGGCATCCCCGCACCGCATGGCGGACAACCACCTGGTGCCCGCGCAACTGGGCGTGGGCTTCGCGGAGGTCGAGTCCCTCTACAGCGCGTACAACGAGGTCCACGCGCAACTCAAGGCGCTGTCCCAGCTTCTGAGCGACCAGATCGAGGCCCTGGGCACGGCGGTCCACGCGGCCAAGGTCGGCTACGCGAACGTCGACGCGGACCTCCGCGACCGCATGTGGGCGATCCAGGCCCGGACGAGGGAACTGTACGAGCCGAGCCGTGACCCCAACCCGAAGCCGGCGGCACCGGGGCCGACGCCGTCCCCCCGCCCGCAGGGCGGCAGCAACGAGGGGCAGATCTGATGACGACGCCGATGAACCCGACGCCTCCGA
Organism: Streptomyces sp. L500; assembly: GCF_054551825.1. Lineage (NCBI taxonomy): Bacteria > Bacillati > Actinomycetota > Actinomycetes > Kitasatosporales > Streptomycetaceae > Streptomyces > Streptomyces sp. L500. The sequence continues at coordinate 95,375 of NZ_JBTOLC010000020.1, read as the reverse complement.
CCACCCCGTCCCCGCTGATCCGGCACCCCAGCAGCGGCCTGGTCACGACGACGAACTTCGAGTGGATGTCGCACGAACAACTCCGCGCGATGATCGAACAGGCGGACCCCCTGGGCACCCAGGACCTGGGCGCCAAACTCCAGGTCGCGGCCGCCACCATCAAGAAGATCGGCGAGGACCTGAAGGGCCACATGGCCAAGGTGGAATGGGCCGGCCAAGGCGGCGACTCCTTCCGCGAGTGGGGCACCGACATGGCCAACGCGGCCCTCCGGCTCGGCGAGTTCAGCCACAACACGGGCTCATGGATGATCGACGCGGCGGCAACCCTGTCCGGAGTGAAGTCCGCGATGCCGGAAGTCTCGACGGAGTCGAAGACGGTCCTGGACTCCTTCCGCGCCAACAACCCGGGCCAGGTGGGCGCCATCGCGGCACCGGGGTTGTCGGGCCAGAGCGGGGGCCTGCCGGGGGCTGCTACTTCCGGTCCCTCGCAGGCCCAGGCGTACGCGGCGCAGCAGCAACTGGACGCGGACCGCGCGGAGGCCGCCCGGCTGATGCGCAAGCTGGCGGAGTCGTACTCGTGGTCGGCGCACCAGATTTCTACGGGGGAGAGGCCTACGTTTCGGCCGATGCCGAATGCGATTCCAGGCGATGGTGACGTGAGTCACGACCGTGAGTACCTCGGAGGGGCGGGCGTCAGTCGGCAGGGGTACCAGGGCGGAGTGGGCAGCCCGGAAACGAGCTCGATCGGCGGCGGGACCCGAAGCGTGGATCGATCTGGAGTGGCTCTGCCCAGTGCGGGTGGTCCTGGAAGCGTGGGTGGGGCTCCGAGCATCGGACGTCGCGGCGCAGTTCTGCCGGATGGGAACGTCGGCACTGAGATCGATGGTGTTGCTCCAATGCCGACCGCTCCCTCCATCCCACCAGCAGGTCATGCAGATAGTCATGCAGGTGGCCGGGGCGATGGGGGATCGCCCTCTCTGCCGGGTGTTGTTGTGCCCTCCACGACGCAGCCTGGGAGACCAGTCAGCGGCGGCATTCCTCCGTTGACGCGACAGCCCATGGCAACTGGGCCAGGGATGGGGGCGGTACGGCCTGGCTTGGCGGTACCGCGTATTGCCGATCCCGGGATTGTCGGAGGCTGGCCTGTCTCGCCCGGCCAGGGGCTACCGACTGGCCAGGCGTCGCGTGGCACGGCCGTCGGTGCAGAAGGTCAGGGACAACCTCAAGGCCGAATGCCAGGTGGGGCGGGTCCTGTCGTGGGCGGCTCGCCTGGGGCAAGTAGTAGGACGGGCATGGTGACCGGACGGCGCTTGGCTACTGAGCCAGGCGGTGTTGTCGGTGGTCGTCCAGTCCAGCGCCCCGGTACTGGCGGAGAGTTCACTCCTGGTGGCGCGGGGTTGGTCCGGAGCCGTCCGGCGGTGGACGGTGGCGCATCGCCGCGAGGCGGTGTGCAGGGCAGTGCCTTCCTGGCGCCAAGCGCGGCAGGAGATGCCCCCTCGCGGCGTCGCCAGGGCGGGCAGCGTCCTGATTATCTTGTCGAAGATGAGGAGACCTGGTCGCAGATGCATCGACGTGTTGTTCCGCCGGTCATCGAATAGTGCGCGGAAATGATGAGAGGGCGGACATGCGTCGTGTCGAACACAACGGGCTCATGAGGCGCGGAATCACCGTGAGCTCGGCTGCCGTACTCCTCGCTCTCGCTGCCCCTGCTCCTGCGACCCAAGCTGACACGATCCGTTCACAGCAGTGGTACTTGGACGCGATGCGGGCTGAAGAAATGTGGCGGACGAGTACAGGCTCCGGCATGACTGTGGCCGTGGTCGACAGCGGAGTGGATGCAGAGCTGCCGGACCTCCAAGGCCAAGTGCTTCCCGGTAAGGATTTTTCGGGCTTGGAAGGGGACGCGCACTCCGACTACGACGGCCATGGGACGAGCATGGCTGTTCTCATCGCTGGGACTGGGGGAGGCAACGGAGGGGCAGGAGCCTTTGGCCTGGCCCCCAAGGCCAAGATCCTTCCCCTGCGTGTGGCCAACGCCAAAGTGCCTGCGCCGAAGGTGCTGCCCGCTCCTTCTATCGCTGCGGCAATCCGATATGCGGCTGACTCTGAAGCCAGGATCATCAATGTATCCATGGGCGGGGCGTTCGAACACGAAGATGAAGCGGAGGCCGTGAGGTATGCGGTCGCCAAGGGAAAGTTGATCTTCGCGGCAGTCGGTAACACTGGTAACGAGCGTAACCAGCCCGAATACCCTGCCGCCTTCCCAGGCGTGGTGGGCGTAGCCGCCGTCGACCAGGACATCAAAGCGACCGCAGAGTCACAGCACGGCCCCCAGGTCGACCTGGCCGCCCCCGGCGACAACATCGTCGCCACCTGCAAGGGCGGCACCGGCCTCTGTCGAAGCCACGGCACAAGCGACGCCACCGCCCTGACCTCCGCCTCAGCCGCCCTCCTCTGGTCCGCCCACCCCGACTGGACCGCCAACCAGGTCCTCCGCGTCCTCATCAACACCGCTGGCGGCCCCAAGAGCGGCGAGAAGCGCAGCGACTCCATCGGCTACGGCGTAGTCCGCCCCCGCATCGCCCTCCAGAACCCCGGCGACCCCGGCCCCCCGGACGTGAGCCCCCTCCCCGAGCTCGCGGCAGCGAAGACCCGGGCTCCTGGCACTGCGAGCAGCGGTGGGGACATGGCGCACCGGCAAGCAGCCGAGCCCCAGAAGGACAGCAGCAGCTGGTTCTCCCAGCGCAACATACTGGCCATAGGCGTCGCCGCAGCGGTAGTCCTCGTCTCAGGCGCATCCGCCCTGCTCAAACGCCGCCGCAGGACGCAGCCCAAGTAGACGGTCCCGGTTCCAGGCGCCCAACCATCCGCTCGGCCGGACGGATGGCATGGCCACCGCGACCGGCCACCTAACCCGTCTGAGCTGCTGCTATTTCTGGATGCCGACTAGGCTGCTCGTGTCTCCCAGGGGGAAGTCGATGGACATAAATATCAAGACGGAATACGTGCGGCAGGGAGCCGGCGGGGCTCATGCGGCGGCCGACACCGCGCTGGACAACCTCCGCCGGTCTCTCGACTCAAGCGACACCGCCGCCGATGGCCACCATGGCTGGGCCTCCGCCGTGGCCCTGAAGCAATGCGCGACCGCCTGGGAGAACCACATGGTCGACCTGGCCAAGCAGATGAACACGATGGCAGATAGCCTCCACAGCTCGGCAAACGCCTACGACACCACCGACCTTCAGACGAAGGATGCCTTCTCCCGTCTCCAGCACGGGCTCTCGGAATTCGGGGGGAACTGACCCCGTGGTCTCGTATCACGACCTCTACAGTTGCCGCGTCGACCAGTGGAAGAAAGCGGCCGACGACTGGGTTGCACTCTCCCGGCGGTCCGAATCCGCCGCCGAAGACATCCGCGCGCAGGGCAAAAAGCCGCTCGACGAGCACTGGGCAGACGCCACAGGCAAGAAGGCGGGCAAGCGCCTGGAAGACATCGCCAACCGCCTCGAGGCTGGCGGCGACATCACCAAGGGCGTGGCCATGGTGCTGGACGGCCTGGCCTACTCCATGGAATGGGCCCAGCGCACGCTGTTCCACGCGACCGAGCTCGCGAACGAGTACGGCCTCCGTATCCAGGACGGCCGCGCCGTCGGCGCCTATACCGGCGCCGCCCCCACGGGCCCCAATGTTCCGCAGGACGTGCGGGACGCCTATGCCAAGGAGTCGGCGCACATAGCCGAGATCGACGGCCTGATAGAAGAATCGTTGCGCCAGGCCGCGCAGGCCGACGAGAAAGCGTCCGCCGAGCTGGCCAAGCTGGCGAAGGCCGTCGACGTGGCCAATACCAGCAAGGCGCACAACGAGCTCGAAGTCGATGCCTCCCACGTCGAGTTCTCCATGCTCAGGGGCAGCATTCCGGCTGGCAAGGACCCCCACCTCGTCCGCGCCTGGTGGGACGGGCTGACCCCGGAGCAGCAGAAGGCCCTGATGCGGGCTGATCCCGTGACTCTCGCCGACCTCAAGGGCTTGCCACCGGAGGTCGGGCAGGAGCTTCGGGGGCCCGACGGGAAGATCGACCGGGTCGAGATGGTGCGGTACGCGTTGGACCATTGGGACAAGAAGGATGATCTTGCCTTCAAGAATAATTGCGCCAATTTTGTCTCATCTGCCCTTGAAGCGGGTGGTATGCAGAAGAAGTTCGACTCCTGGTCGGGCCCCTTGGGTGACAACACCTGGGGCCGAGAGAGTGGTGTCGGAGTGCCCTGGCTCGACCAGCGGGCCTACCACTCGCGTTCCTGGTCCCTGGCCAAAGATCTGCAGAAGTTTCTGCTGCGCAATGGCGGCGAGGAGGTTCCGTGGTCGGAAACGCGCCCTGGCGACGTCATCTTCTACGAGCAAGTAGCTCCTGGAGCCGGTGAGCCTCAGGGTGAGACGTACCACGCTGCCCTCGTCACCTCGGTATCGCCCGACGGTGACATCAAATTGAGCCAACACACTAGCTCGTGGCAGAACGTCAGCCTGGACAGTCGGGTGCATATCGCCAACAGGAACGACGGCGAGCAACGTATTCGCTTCGTCCGCCCCCATCCGAATTGGTACTAATGACTACTTCGCCCTCCTCCGCCACCTCCAACCTCACCACAGAGAAGCGCCCGATCGCGTCCGGGACGCTGATCGCTGCACTGTGGGTGCCGCTCGCGACCGTCATCGGTGTGGTCACGTCCTGGCAGGTTCAAGAGATCGATCGCGACTGGGTCGAACGGCAACAGGCAGCATGCCGGCACATGTCCTTCCCGAAGATGGAATATGTCGCCGCGTGGGCAGGGCCGGTCCTCGGCATATCGGCAGTGGTGGTTTGCGTATTGCTCGCCAAACGAATCCGTCGGCTGTACGGCCTACCGCTGCGGGGGACGAAACGTGGACTCGTGGCCTACATCGGCGTGTGGCCGGGCGTGCTGACGATTCCACTGGAGTTGTTTCTGTTGTACGCCACGTACTCGCCCGTCGACTCCGGTCCGATCCTGGGCGACTGTGGCTAGTGCTCCAGCAGTCTTCATGGTGAGCGTGGGCCGCGAGGCCGGGTACCTGATCGCGCGGTCTGCGGCACAGGGAAATCGTCGCTAGGCGGGCGCCGTTGACTGGCTAGGCTGAGCCTTTACGTTCCGAGACCGTCCCCTCCTCCCCGAGGCCACCTGATGACCAATGCCCCGCTCCCCGCCCCGGGGGCCGAGTCACAGATGCCCTCCGCTTCCGCTGATGTCAGCCGACTGGCCGGAGAAATCGCCGCGCTATACGACGAGGCGGGCCACCCCGCAGCCCTCGTCGGTGAGTTCCGCCGTACCGCCGTGCTCGTACCGCTCGACGAGGCGGGTGGGCTCTGGTCCGTGGAGATGCACGGCATCCGCTGGATTTGTGGCTTCACGGACGTGGCCGCCCTCGCGCGGTTCGCCGTGGCGCGCGGAATCGCCGAGGACGAGGAGTGGGAGTACCGCTCGATCTTCGGTGCGCGTCTCCTCGACGTGGTCGTCCCGGCGGTCGGCGCGCCCGCCGGTGTCGCCCTCGACATCGCCGACGAACGTCCCGTCATGTTCCCGCCCGTACGCGGCATCGTGCCGGATGATGTGGCGCTGGACGCGCCGAAGAATCGATTCGCCATGGAGATGGAGGCAGCAGCACCGTGAGCGGTGGGGGCGGGGACGGCATACAGGCGAGCCAGGCAGCGCTCGGCAATGTCGCCAAGGGCATCAACGCGGCGATCGGCGAACTCAAGGGCATCGGCGGCGCGGGCGCGGCCTCCGTGGGGCGGGGCTTCGACGACCTCGCGCTCTCCGGGATGGAGCTCGGGCACGGCGGCCTGACGGCATCGCTCAAGAACTTCTGCGAGCGCTGGGACTGGGGCGTACGCGCGCTCGTCCAGGACGCCGACCAGTTCGCGGAACGCGTCGGCCTCGCGGCCGGCTACTACCACGAGCGCGATCGCTACGTGGCGGACACCTTCAAGATCGTCGCCAACGCAGCCATGGGAAATCCTCATCTGACCGAGGACCAGGTGAAGGAAAAGTCGGTCAGTGAGGTGCTGTCCGACAACGCGTTCACCCAGACCCGCGACGCCGACTACAGCCTCGGCTCCTTCGCCAAGGCCGGCGAGGGCGCCAAGGACGCCTGGTCGAAGACCGGCAAGGACCTCCTGGACAGCGCCAAGACCGGCGGATCGGGCCCGCTCGGCGTGGCGGTCCGGACGGTCAGCAAGATCGAGGACTACTGAGGGCTGCTGAGGTCTACTGATGAACGCGTTCGACAGCCTTGGCGAGTGGGGCGAGAAGAAGCTCGACCAGGCCGAGAAGATGGCAGGCAGGGCCATCCACAAGGGCACCGAGCTCGCCGCGGAGGGCCTGGACAAGGCCGGCCTGCACAGCGCGGCCCGCAAGGTCGACCACCTCGGTGAGGAGATCGCGTCCGACCTCGGCGCCGAGATCGGCGAGCACCAGCTGGACCAGACCGAGAACCCGAAAGAACTCGTCCACGGCGAGCCCAAGCGGATAGAGGCCACGGCGAAGCACCTGCGCAGCCTCCACTCCTCCTTCAACGCCACTCACACTGCCCTCCAGCAGGTTCGTGCCACCGGCTGGAAGGGCCAGGGCGCCGACGCTTTCACCACGAAGTTCGTCGAGCAGCCGAAGAAGTGGGCCGAAGCGGCCGACGCCTTCGAGGCGGCGGCCGGTGCCCTCGAGTCGTACGCCCACACCGTCACCTGGGCGCAGAACCAGGCCAAGGAGGCCGTCCGCCTCTGGAAGAAGGGGCAGGAGGCCAACAAGAAGGCCGTCCACGAGTACAACGCCAAGGTCCTCGTCTACAACGCGAAGATCCAGAACCTCCAGGACCCCGGCCCCAAGCCCGTCGACCCGGGAAACCCCGGCGAAGCGGACATGAAGGAGGCCCGGCGCCTCCTCGCCGAGGCCCGCAAACAGCGCAACACGGCCGCCGCCGAAGCCCAGACGAAGATTGCCGCAGCCGTCTCGAACGCACCGCAGAAGCCCAGCTTCACCAACCGTATGAAGGCCAACGCCCTCGACCTCAAGGACGGCGGGGCGATGGAGCTCATGCACTTCGAGGGCGGTGTCCTCCGGGCCGGTACGGACGCGGCGAAGTTCGCCCGCGGTCTCAACCCCCTCGACATCTACAACGTCACCCACCCCGCCGACTACCTGAGCACCGTCTCCAGCACGGCGGCCGGCATGCTCTCCCTCGCCTCCCATCCCGAGCGCCTGCCCGCCACTCTCGTCGGAGACGGCTGGGGCAAGGATTTCTCCGAGGCAACCGGCCGTCTCGGAGGCAATATCGGCTTGGCCTTCGCCACGGGCGGCGGCAGCGCGGGCGCCGCCGCGGCCGAACGCACGGCGATCGCGGCAGCCGAGCGGGGCGCGGCGGGCGCGGCGGAACGCGCGGGAGCGAGCGCGGTTGAAGGCGGGGGCGCACGGGCGGGCGAGACGGTCAAGTCGGTCGAGCGTAGTTCGACGCGCGGGCACGGTACTGATGGTCCGAACTACAACCGTGCTCCCGAAGAGAAAGTCTGCGAAAAGGACCCGGTCGACGTTGCGACGGGGCGCATGCTCCTGCCGCAGACGGACGTCACACTTCCTGGCGCACTTCCCCTCGTGTTCTCCCGCCATTTCGAGTCGTCGTACCGGGCCGGCATCTGGTTCGGTCCGGCTTGGGCGAGCAGTGCGGACCAGCGTCTGGAGATCGATTCCGAAGGAGTCATCTTCGTGCGCGAGGACGGCGTCCTGCTGTCCTACCCGCACCCGGCGCCCGGCCTGGAGACCTTGCCGACGGGCAGCCAACGCTGGCCACTGACCGTTGACGAAGCCGGAACCTACTCGATCACCGACCCCGGCAGCGGTCGTGTCCGTCGCTTTCGTCGGTACGACGGTGGACTCGCTCTCCTTGACGAGCTGACCGATCGGAACGGCCATCGCATCACCTTCGTCCACGCGGAGGACGGCACCCCGACCGACATCATTCATGACGCGGGATACCACATCCGCGTCGCGACCGATGGGAGACGGATCACCGCCCTGCACCTGATCGGCGCGGGGCCCGCCGGCACGGACGCGGAGCTGGTCCGCTACGGATACACCGATGGCCAACTGTCCGAGATCATCAACTCTTCAGGGCAGCCGCTTCGCTTCGGCTATGACGAGCTCGGCCGGATCACATCTTGGACCGACCGCAACGGCAGCCGTTTCGACTACGTCTACGACGACCGTCACCGCTGCGTCGAGCAGTCCGGGGCCCAAGGGCACCTGCGCTCGTACTTCTCCTATGACGGGATTGACGGCGAAAGCGGCTTGCCCGTCACCACCGTTACCGATTCATTGGGTCACAGCACCCGCTATGTGATCGACAGCTCCTTGCGCGTCGTAGCGGTGATCACCCCGGACGGTGCGGTGTCCCGCTCCACCTGGGGCAGACACAATCGGCTCCTCTCACGTACCGACGCCTTGGGGCGGACAACTCGCTTCCGGTATGACGAGTCCGGGCGTAGCACCGCCGTGGTCCGCCCCGACGAGCGGGTGACGCGGGCTTCGTACGACCCGGCGCTGGGGCTTCCGGAGACGGTGACGAACCCGGACGGAAGCGTTTGGCACCAGACGTACGACCGGAACGGGAACTGTACATCCACCACTGATCCATCGGGTTCCGTGACCCGATTCACCTACGACGAACTCGGTCATCCCGCTTCGGTCGTCGACGCCTTGGGTAATACCACTCGACTTCGATGCAACAGCGCGGGACTCGTGGTCGAGCTGACGGATCCGCTGGGTGGGGTGACCAACTATCGACGCGACGCGTTCGGCCGGGTCACCACCGTGATTGATGCGCTCGGGGCCACGACCCGGCTGAAGTGGTCGATGGAGGGTCACCTTGCCCGCCGTATCGCTCCCGATGGCACGGAACAGTCGTGGACGTACGACGGCGAGGGCAACTGTGTCACGTACACCGATGCCCTTGGTGGAGTGACGACATACGAATACACCCACTTCGATCTGCTCTGCGCACAGACGGGTCCCGACGGCATCCGGCATGAATTCACCTACGACACGGAGCTGCGACTGACGGAGGTCACCAATCCCCAGGGCCTGACATGGTCCTACGAATACGACCCCGTCGGCCGCTTGGTATCCGAGACGGACTTCGACGGCCGGACGCTGACGTACACGCACGACGCGGCCGGTCAGCTCACGTCACGCACCAACGCGCTGGGGCAGACCATCACCTACGACCACGATGTTCTCGGTCGGACGGTGGCCAAGGAGGTGGATGGCGCTGTCACGACGTACACGCATGACGCGGTGGGCCGGTTGCTGGAGGCGGTCGGCCCCGACGCGACGCTGACCTACAGCCGCGACCGGCTGGGCCGCGTCAAGTCCGAGACGGCGAACGGCCGGACGCTGACCTTCGCGTACGACCAGTTGGGGCGGCGGACGCGACGGGTCACTCCCGGCGGGGCGGTCAGCACATGGACGTACGACGCGGCGGGGCGGCGGACGTCGCTGACGGCGTCGGGCCATGTCTTCGACATCGAGCACGATGCAGCGGGCCGCGAGTTCGCGCGGCACTTCGGCGAGGGCATCACACTGTCGCACGCTTGGGACGTGTCGGGTCGGCTGACGTCGCAGACGCTCACGGCGGGAGCGGAGTCCGCGCAGCTCCAGCGCCGGGACTACACGTACCGCCATGACGGCCATCTGACGGCCGTCAACGACCGCTCCTTCGAACTCGACGCCGTCGGCCGGGTCACCGCCGTCACGGCCCCAGGCTGGCAGGAACAGTACGCCTATGACGACGCCGGCAACCAGACGGAAGCCACCTGGCCCACGGACCACCCGGGCACGGACGCTCAGGGCGCTCGCGCGTACACGGGCACGCGCATCACGCGCGCGGGTAATATCCGCTACGAGCACGACGATCAGGGTCGCGTCGTCCTGCGCCAGAAGGTCCGGTTGTCACGGAAGCCGGACACCTGGCGATACGAGTGGGACGCGGAGGACCGCCTGCGGTCGGTGGTCACCCCGGACGGTACGCGCTGGCGCTACCTGTACGACCCGCTGGGCCGCCGAATAGCGAAGCAGCGCCTGGACGAGTCGGGCGGCGTGACGGAGCAGGTCGACTTCGCCTGGGACGGCCCGACACTCACCGAACAGACGACGACGTCCCCCGGCCTCCCGAACCCGGTCACCCTGACCTGGGACCACGACGGCATCCGCCCGGTCGCCCAGACGGAACGCATATCGGTGGCGGACGCCTCGCAGGCCGAGATCGACAGCCGCTTCTTCGCGATCGTCACCGACCTGGTCGGCACACCGAGCGAACTCGTCGACGAATCCGGCGTCATCGCCTGGCGTACCCGCACCACTCTCTGGGGCACGACAGCCTGGGTATCGGGCAGCACCACCTACACGCCCTTGCGCTTCCCGGGCCAGTACTACGACCCGGAGACGGGTCTCCACTACAACTTCCACCGCCACTACGACCCGGAGACGGCGCGCTATACGTCGTCGGATCCCCTGGGACTGGCTCCGGCGCCGAATCCGGCGGCGTACGTCGATAATCCCCACACATGGGCGGACCCGCTGGGACTGGCCCCCTGTAAGGGCTCGATATTCAATCGCCTTAAGGCGATGTTCGGGCGTGATGCTGGAGGGATTGGTGCGAGCTCGGATGCCGTTTCCCCGGCGTCACCGCTGGTCCTGGAAGCGGGCAGTCCAGGAATTGGAAACGTTGCAGAGTTGCATGGTCCTTTCCATAGACTCGGGTCGCCGACACAGACGGCAGAAGTCACAAATCAGGTTCGAGTCTGGTGAACTGTGGGGGCGTACGTCGCGCTGGGGAGGGGATCCAATGGTCCAGGCACACCGGGGCCCCATCCCCTCTGATGCCAAGCCAGGTAGCTTCGAGTTCTATACGACAGTTGAACCCAAGCCTGCCAGAAACAATCCGCCGGGGTATGTAGGGTGGGAGTTGGGCCAGCAAGATGGGGTGAAGGGTTTTATTAGCAACGGTGAAGAATTTGCTTCGATTCCCGTTTATGTAACGGAGGTGAGGTAGGGATGAGGCGCATCGACGCTGACGCGTTCTGCGGTTCCCCTCAGGGTTACGTGGCTCAAATTGATATCGACACGGAGCGTGCGGAGCTCCTGTGGGGCGCTGGTGAAACATCCTGGGATGACTTGGGCCCTTGGTTTACTTTCGCATTCGTGCTTGAAAGTGGGACGTTGGTGGCTTTGGTGCGTGAGATCGAGAATGCTCCATGCCCTGGCTATATTTTGACCGCAATTGGGGATAAGGGTAAACGTGATGTTCTTGTGGAGTTTCTGGGTGAGGCTGATCTCACTATGAGTCAGGTTTTGCATCAAGGCTTTGAATGAGTGCTTTCCGAAATGATCGGCATGTCGCCTTGGTGATACTCGGAGCACCCGGTTGATGTTTCGAGGCCAGCAGCAAAGCAGACTTTTACGAGTGGCTAGCGGCTGCGGCCCATGTGATGACGGCACGGCGGGTGCTACTGCGTTCTCGGGGCCCTCGCGGGGGAGGGGGTCGGGGCGGCTGTCAGCGTCGAAGGGGCGGTCGCGATGGTGGTCGACGCGTACGCACTCGCTCCTCCGAAGCGATGCGTTCCGCACTGCTTCTATGGGGCGAAGGCTGTGCCTGTAAAGGTCTGTCACGTGGGTGGGTTGACGTGACTGGGTAGAACGGTCCCTTGAGTAAACCGAGTTCGGTCACCATGAACTCAGATGGGGAGACGGCGGGTTGGGGGAAGCGGGGAGCGGTTCGGTAGTTCCGTTGGTGATCGCGTTTCTGGGCATTCTCGGCACGCTCGTGTCGGGGCTCATGACGCAGCGGCTCGCGGAGAAGGCCAAGGCGAAGGAGCTGGAGCACGCGGCGCGGGAGCGCGTGGAGGAACGGCGGTACGAGGCGGAGCGTGCGGTGGGCGAGGCGCTTCGGGCCTGCTACGTCATGCTGAACACCGCCTCCCTTGACTACCATTCCGAGCTGAACAACTTCTGGTACGCGCTTCGGGCTGGCCGTGTCACCGACGACCTGCGGTCGCGCCTGGACGACGCGCGGCGCGAGCATCGCGCGCGGCACTCCGAGGCGCAGCTACGGGTACCGGATGACGTGCTCACCGCCGCCCACGAAGTCAACCTCGGGCTCAGCAGGCTGTACGGGGTGCTCAAGCGTCTCGACGGTGGGCATCCGCCGCGACGGGAGGGCGAATCCCTGGAGCAGGCCCGTGCTCAGATCAATGGGGCCTGGGATCAGCTCAACGAGATGCGCAGCGTCATGCGGCGGAGTCTTGGCGTCGCTCCTTAGCGCTTTGCGTATGTCGCGACACCCTGCCAGTCGACCATGACGCACGGGGCGTCGCCGAGGACCCAGGCGTCATGACCCGGTGGGCAGATCATGCAGTCGCCCGGGCCGAACTCCGCCTCCTCGCCGTCGTCCATGACGACCTTCATGCGGCCCGAGACGACGTAGGCCGCGTGGGAGGCCTGGCAACTGTCGGTGCCGGCGATCGGTTTGACGTGTTCGGACCAGTGCCAGCCCGGTTCGAACGTCGCCCGGCCCACTGGGCCGGTGCCCAGGTTCACCAGCTCCATTCGCCCTTTGTCATCCTCGAAAGGGCGGACTTCCTCCGGTGACTCGAAGCTCTTGCGTACGAGTCCGGCCATGGTGTGCTCTCCTCGGCTGCCGCCCCGCTGATCTGCCGTTTCGACCGTAGCCCTGTGGAAGGGGAGTGGCGAGTGGTACGGGGCGGGCGGGTGATGTGGGTGATGGAGGTGGTTCTCGCACGGCTACAACAAGTGGCCCGTGCCGTCGGCCGGCGGCTCGGTGCGGGGCCGAGCACCTGAGCTGGCGGCGGCGCGCTGTTCCGAGTGCCGGGCAGTGGTCGGCACGCGCGCGTGTCCTGATCCTCCCGAGCCGGCCCCCGGGCTCAGGTCTGCCGCCAGAGAGAGGCTTACGGTCTACGTCGTCTACTCCGAGGCTTTTCGAGAGGACTCCTGATCCATGACGACGCCCCCGCCCCTCCCGCCCCATCCCCCGGCCGCACCGCCGCCGTACCCGGCGCAACAGCCGTACGGCCCCCTGTACTCGCAGCCGGGCGGATGGGGAGCCCCCATGGCCCCCATGGCCCCCATGCCGCCCATCCCGCCCGCGCCCCGGCGCCTGAGCACCGGGGCGATCGTCGGGATCGTCATCGGTGTGGTGTTGGGTCTGCCTGCCCTCTCCGGCGTTCTGCTGTATGTGTCGTCCGGCGGGCAGCCGGGTCGGCACCACTCCTCGAGTCCCGTGCCGAAGTCCGAGCGCTATCGGCTCGCCGTGCCGCATGCCCTCCTGGACGGCAAGTACACCCTGGCCCAGGACCTCAGTCAGACCCTGAACGACAAGCTCGCGGGGCAGCGGAACGGCCGGAACGAGCACGACATGAAGTGGGCGAGCGGGCAGTACGTCACCACTGCCGGAGATGAGCAGGAGACCATTCTTTTCGCCGGGGGCTACGGCGAGATCGACGATCCGCACCGCGCTCTGGACAGCATGCTCCGGGGCATGGGCGACAACGAAGGCGTCACGGTCACCACACCCGCCAAGGAGATCACTCCGCCCGGTGCGCAGACGCCCGTCACATGCGAGGTCCTCGGCGCCACACGCGCCGGGCAGGCGAATTCGGTGGTCGTCTGCGGGTGGAGTGACCGCAGCACCGTGGCCACCGTCTCCGTACCCGGCGGCAGCGCCGACATCGACGAAGCGGCGATGAAAACCACGCGGATACGGAACGAGACCCGGGTACGGGCATAGCTCGGTGCCGTCCGTGTGAGTACGTCCGCACCCGCGCGCACCCCCACCTGAGTACCGCTACGGATACGCCCGCCACCACGCCCCGCCTAGCGTCTGCCGCATGGCAATGAACACTACGAACGTCGACCCCACCACCCTCGTGCTGAAGTACCTCGGCGGGGTCGCCCTGTGGGTCTTCGCGGCGCTCACGTTTCTTCTCCTCCCCCTCAACGTCATGGCCTCCGACGGCTGCTTCGACGGGGACACCCGCGCCATCTGCACCGTCGCCGGGCAGAACGCCGTCGCCTACGTCCCGATGGTCACCGCGCCCCTCGCCGGCGTGCTCGGTACGTACGGGCTGGCGGCGGAAGGGGGGCGGACCAGGGGGCTGTACGCCGTCGCTATGGGGGCGCTCGTCGCCGCGTGGGTGGTCGTGGCGGCCATCGCCGGGTGAACCCGGAGGCGCTCGAACAGTGCCTGAACGGTGCTCGAACAGGGCTCGATAAGGTCAGCGCATGGGGTTGTGGAACACAGCAGGTCAGCGGCCCATGGGCTGGGCGCGGCCGCAGGTGGCGCCGGCGCCGTGGCAGGGGCCGAGCGACGTCGAGCAGAGGTTGTACGAGGCACGGGTGCGCGGCGACTGGGACGCGTACTTCCATGTGCTGGCCGAGACGAGGCTGTTCCTCGCCGTGCCCCGGGCGAACGCCGACGCCGAGACCCGCACCGTGCCTTTCACCCCGTACTGGAACCCTCGGACCGGGACGCCCTGCCTCGCCGTCTTCACCGAGGGGATGCTGCCCCCGCCCGCCGAGGACCCCGTCTTCTGCGGGTACTCCCTGGGCTGGTACGCCCGGGTGTGGGAGCCCGGCGACCCGCCGTATCTGGTGGTGAACCCCGGCAGCCCCTGCGAGGCCGCCATCCCGGCGAACGCGGCGGGGCGGGAGGTCTGGCAGTGGCACGCCGAGCGCGTCAGCACCTCGGGCTGCGGCTGCCCGAACCGGCACGGGCGGCTGCGCGCCCTCCACACGGGTGGGCCCCTGCACGGGCCGCTCGCGCACGGGCTGGCCCTCACCGCCCTGCTCTTCGTCGACAACGGCGAGCTGTGGAACGCCATGGCCTACCACGGCGGCGGCTATTTCCACGAGAAGGACCGGCTCAAGGAGTGGTGGGGCGTCACCGACCGGGACGGCTGGCGGAAGGCCCAGGAAGGGCTGCTGGACGCGGACATGGTCAGCGGCTCGTGGGAGTTCGCGCTCGGTGTCCGCCGGGCCATGGCGATGGACTTCCCCGGGCTCGTCGACGTCGAGCACTGGCGCCGGACCGCCGAGCGCGTCCTGCGGCGCAGGGCCGAGCAGGCGGGCGAGGTGCGGATCACGCTGGAGGGGGTGACCCAGGGGGAGGCCCTCTCCGAGGAGGAGGTCGAGGAGTACGTCGCGGAGATCCACCAGCTGATCGGGCGGATCGCGCGCTACGAGGCCCGCTTCCGCGCGGACGGCCTGCTGGCCGAGGGCGCGTACGTGCGGACGGCGACGGCGTGGGACCACGGGCGCGCCGCCGGGATGGCCCGCTGGGGGCTGGCCGCGCGGTACTGCACCCTGCACGAGGCGGAGGAGGCGGTGCTGCGCGCCGGGATCGCGGCCAAGGCCGCGTACGGCTCGTGGGAGGAGTTCTCCGCCGGCTACGTCCTCGCGCGCTGTCTCCACTTCGACGAGGAGAAGTTCGGCAAGTGGTACGAGGACGCGCTCGCCGCGCACCGCGTGCTCACCACCGATCCGGCCAGTCCCTGGCTGAACATTCCCTGGGCGGCGAACCGCTGAGACGGCGAACAGAAGCAGAGCAAACAGAAGCGGAGACAGAGGCCGTGGCGGGAATCGAACCCACGTAACTCGCTTTGCAGGCGAGCCCCTAAGCCACTCGGGCACACGGCCGGAACGGGGAGCCATGGGCCTCCCCGACGGATACGACCATACGTTCACCCCGCCCCCGCTTCAATGGTGCGGTCGCCACTGTCATATGGCGGACATACGCCAGCCACGCTCCCGTACCGAGGACGGCGCCCTCACGCGCTCACCCCCCGCAGGAACTCGTCCACCAGCGGCCGGAACATCTCCGGCTCGTCGACCCACGGGAAGTGGCCCACCCCGTGCAGCGGGCGCGTCACGCCGCGGGGGAAGGAGGCGGCGACGAGTTCGCCCGCGCGCATGCCGGTGACGGCGTCCAGGTCGCCCGTCACCACCAGGGCGGGGCAGTGGACCTGGCGCAGGCCGCGGAGCAGGGTCAGGCGCAGGGGTTCGTCGACGCCCTGCCAGAAGGCCGCGCGGGGGACGGGGTTGAGCTGGTCGGGCTCGGTGGCGGCGTGGGCGCGTTGTGCGGCGTCCCAGCGGCCGTAGGCCATGGGGGCGGCGCGGCGGAGGAGGGAGCGGACCTCGGCGAGGTTGTCGGCGGCGGCCAGGGAGTGGACGGCGACGTAGGCGTCGACCCACCAGTCCTCGGTGGCGCGGGACTCGAAGATCTCCTCGGCGTCCGTGGGGAGTTCGCCCTGGAGCCGGGAGCCCGGGGCGATCAGCACCAGATGGGTCAGGTGCTCCCCGTGGGTGGCCGCGTAGGCCTGGGCCGTGGCGCAGGCGGCGTCGTGGGCGAGCAGGGCGAAGCGTTCCAGGCCGAGGTGGACGCGGAGGGCCTCGACGTCCTCGGCGAGGGCGGGGAAGGCGTAGCCGGCCACGTCGGGGGAGGGCGGGGAGGCGCCCGTCCCGCGGCTGTCGGGGACGACGAGCGTGTGATGGGCGTCCAGGCCGCCGAGGTCGCCGAGGTACGCGGCGTCACGGCCGGGCCCGCCCGCCAGACAGACGACGGGCGGGCCGGCGCCCTCGCCGAGGACCCGGTAGGCCAGTTCCACCGAGTCGTATGAGGTGTAACGAGTCATAAGTCCACCATGCCGGAAATGTTGAGTGATCCAGAAGCAAGCCACCCCTCCTCCTCCCCCTATCCCAAATTCCGCTTATGATTCCGGCGTGTTCGACTCCCGGCACATCAAGACGTTCCACGCGGTCGTCACCGCGGGCTCCTACTCGGCCGCCGCCCGGGCCCTGGGGTACACCCAGCCCGCGATCACCCAGCAGATGAAAGCGCTGGAACGAGCCGTCGGCACGCCGCTGTTCACCCGGGTCGGGCGCGGGATGCGGCTGACCGAGGCGGGCGAGGCCCTCGCGCGGCACGCGGAGGTCATCCTCGACAGCCTGACCGCCGCGCAAAGGCAAATGAGCTCCCTGACCCGGCTGCGCGCCGGGCGGGTGCGGGTGTGCGCCTTCCCCAGCGCGGGAGCCACCCTCATACCCGAGGCGCTGGCCCGGCTGGCGGCCGACCACCCGGGGGTGCGGGTCGAGCTCCAGGAGGGCGAGCCGCCGGACTCGCTGCGCCGGCTGGTGCGCGGCGAGTGCGACATCACCCTCGCCTTCACCTACCCCGGCCTGCACGAACAGGTCCCCGACGAGCTCGTCGAGATACCGCTGTTCGAGGACCAGCTGACGGTGCTGCTGCCGATAGGCCATCCGCTGGCCCGCCGCCGCGCCGTCAAGCTCGCCGATCTCGCGGAGGAGCGCTGGATCGCCGGCTGTCTGCGCTGCCGCACCAATTTCCTCCACGAGTGCGCCGAGCAGGGCTTCGCTCCGGACATCGCGTTCACAACGGACGACAACCTCGTCGTGCAGTCGCTCGTCGCCGAGGGGCTGGGAGTGGCGATGATGCCGGGGCTGGTGTTGTCCTTCCTCCGGCACGACAAGATCACCGGACGGGCCCTCGACCCGGCCTGCCGGCGGCAGGTCTCCGCCTACGTCCTCTGCGAGCACCTGCGGATCCCCGCCACGGCGCTCGTCCTCGACGAGCTCAAGGCCGTCGCGGCGCGCCGGGTCGGGTGCTGAGTCCCGGCCGCGGAGGTCACGGACGCCGGCGGATCCATAAGCGCGTGTTGGCGGTCGGGTTAAGAACTGTCGTTGGACGTGATGGATCCGGCGCCCCGACGCTGCACCCATGACCACCCCCACCGCACCCCCGACGACAGCGACGACCGCTCGCCTCGGCCGGCTCGTCGACGAGATCCGCGAGACCGTCGGCCGCGGCCTGGCGCCCGACGCGACGGCCTACCTCGTCGGCGAGCGGCTCGCGGCCCACCTCGGCGCCCCGGACCTCCTCACCCCCGAGCAGTGCGAGGGCGACCCCGACCGCTACCGCCAG
Source organism: Streptomyces sp. L500 (assembly GCF_054551825.1). Lineage (NCBI taxonomy): Bacteria > Bacillati > Actinomycetota > Actinomycetes > Kitasatosporales > Streptomycetaceae > Streptomyces > Streptomyces sp. L500. The sequence goes on along the minus strand of NZ_JBTOLC010000020.1, from coordinate 77,306 downwards.
CACATCCTCCACGCCGAGGCCGACGGCAGCTTCTCCGTCGTCGCGCTCGTCTGGATGCCCGGACAGCGGACCGCCATCCACGACCACGTCTCCTGGTGCGTCACCGGCGTCCACCAGGGCACCGAGAGCGAGCGCCGCTACCGCCTCGTCCCCGACGTCCCGACCGCCCGCCTCGTCGCCACCGAGGACGTCGTCAACCGGCAGGGCGACGTCTGCGGCTTCGCGCCGCCCGGCGACATCCACCGGGTGCGCAACGCCTGCTCGAGCATCGCCATCTCCCTCCACGTCTACGGCGCCGACGTCTCCCGCCTCGGCTCCAGCGTGCGGCGCGTGTACGACCTGCCCGCCGACGAGTTCTGATGGCGGTCGTCGACTCCCGGACCGCCACCCGGCCGGCGCCCGTCCCCCGGGCGAAGGCCGGACCGGGCAAACTGCCCGGCCTCGCCATGGCCGCCGCCGGCGTGGCCCTCGCCTGGGGCACCCACCGGCTCGTACCCGCCGTCCCCATGCTCACCGCCGCCGTCGTCCTCGGCATCGCCGCCGCCCACCTGCCCGGCGTACGGACCCGGGTGCGGGGCGTCGGCAAGCCGGGGCTGACGCTGGCCGGAAAGCGGCTGATGCGCGTCGGCATCGTGCTGCTGGGACTCAAGCTGAGCCTCGACGACGTGCTCGGGCTGGGCTGGGCCACCGTCGCGATGGTGTTCGCCGTGGTCGCCGCGACCTTCTTCGGGACGCTGTGGCTCGGCCGCCGGCTCGGGCTGCGCGGCGACCAGCCACTGCTGATCGCCACCGGCTACTCCATCTGCGGGGCCTCCGCGATCGGCGCGGTCAGCGAGGTGTCGGGCAGCGACGAGGAGGACGTCGCGACGTCCGTGGCGCTCGTGACGCTGTGCGGCACCCTCGCCATCGCCGTACTCCCGCTGCTCCACCACCCGCTGGGGCTCGGCGACGCGGCGTTCGGACGGTGGGTGGGCGCGAGCGTCCACGACGTCGGGCAGGTGGTGGCGACCGCGCAGACCGCCGGGCCCGCCGCCCTCGGCGAGGCCGTGCTGGTCAAGCTGATGCGGGTGGCCCTGCTGGCGCCCCTGGTCGCGGCGGTGGCCATGGCCGTACGGCAGCGGCGCGCCGCCGCCGGCGCACCCGCCGAGGGCAAGCGGCCCGCGCTCGTCCCCCTCTTCGTCCTCGGCTTCCTCGCCATGGTGGCCCTCCGGACCACCGGCCTGCTGCCGGGCGGCGCGCTGGACGCGGCCGCGCACGCGCAGGAACTGCTGCTCGCCGCCGCCCTCTTCGGCCTGGGCAGCGCGGTGCACCTGCCCTCGCTCGTCCGGACGGGCGGCCGGGTCGCGGCGCTGGGGCTGTGCTCGTGGGTGGTCGTCGCGGGCGTGTCGTACGGGGGCGTGCTGCTCACGACGTGAGGGGTGCGGGGGAGCGTCCCCCCGCACCCCCGGGGCGTCACGAGCCGGAGAGCTCGACCATCTCGATGATCTTCTTGTCCGGACCGAGCGTCACGTTGTAGTAGTTCTGGCCGGCGCACCATTCCTTGTGGTCGGCCTTGCTCTGGTTGTCGTACTGCTGGTGGTTCGGGTCCGCGCACTCCTTGACGTGGCCGATGCCCGAGAGGGTCTTGTCGGTGGGCTTCGTCGGGCGGACCTGGGGGCCGTCCAGGCTGAGGACGGTCACCTTCGCGTTCTCGTTGTCGAAGGCGTAGGTGTACGTCGGGCCCTCGTTGCGGTAGAAGGCGCCTTCGTCCATCTTCGTGTTGCAGGACACCTTGGCGTCCTGCGCGACGATGTTGTTCATCGCGCCTTCGACGCTGAGCACCTTGATGAGCTTGTGCCCCTTGGGCAGCGGCGCGCACGGGTCCTTGTAGTCGCTCTTGCCCTTCCCCTTGCCGTCGGCGGGCTGCTGCGACGGGGCCGCGCTGGCGGAACCCTTGTCGTCGTTCTTCCCGCCCTCGTCGGTGGGGCCGCAGGCGGTCAGCGCGAGTGCGCCGGAGACGACCAGCGCGGCCGTGACGACATGACGAATGGACATAAGGGATTCCCCCAGCGAGCTGAACTGTCTATCTGAACCGGCCGGAAGCATATGGGCATGAGCATGGCGGAAAGTCGCCTGTTTGCAGGGCCATGATCAATCTGGGACCGAACCACGACGGACCCGTGTCCGACCCGTGGCCGAGCCCCGCCCGTCCATGCGACTAGGCCCCGAGACCGAGTGGATCTCCGCCGCACGACAGGGGTCAAACCGGCTTTCGCCACTTACTGTGAAGGCCATGACCGCCGCCGATCCCATATCCGCCCATCAGGCCGCAACGGACACAGCGGAAGGTGTTCTCGGACGCCGCCACCGCGCCCTCACCCTCGGCATCGTCTCCGTCGTCTCCCTCATCGCCTTCGAGGCCAGCGCCGTCAACACGGCGATGCCCGTCGCGGCCCGCGCGCTCGACGGCATCGGGCTGTACGCCTTCGCCTTCTCCGCCTTCTTCACCGCGAGCCTGTTCGCGATGGCGCTGTCGGGGGAGTGGTGCGACTGCGCCGGCCCCCTCATACCCTCTTCACGGGCATCGCCGCCTTCGGCACCGGGCTGGTGGGCGCGGGCGCCGCGCAGGAGATGTGGATGTTCGTGGCCGCGCGCGGCATGCAGGGCATCGGCTCCGGACTCGTGATCGTCGCCCTGTACGTGGTCGTGGGGCGGGCCTACCCGGAACGGCTGCGGCCCGCCGTGATCGCCTCGTTCTCCGCCGCCTGGGTCGTCCCCGTGATCGTGGGACCGCTGGTGGCCGGGACGGTGACCGAGCGGCTCGGCTGGCGCTGGGTGTTCCTGGCCATCCCCGTGCTGATACTGCTGCCGCTCGCCGTGATGCTCCCCGCGCTGCGCGCGCTGCCGCCGGGGAGGAACACGGACGCGATGGACCGGCGCCGGATCCTCCTCGCCCTCGGCGTCGCCGCCGGGGCGGGACTCCTCCAGTACGCGGGCCAGGACCTCCGCCCGCTCTCCCTCCTCCCCGCGGCGGCCGGGCTCGCCCTCCTCGTGCCGTGCGTCCGGCGGCTGCTGCCCGCCCGCACCTTCCTGGCCGGGCGCGGGCTGCCCTCCGTCGTACTGCTGCGCGGCCTCGCGCAGGGCTCCTTCCTGGCCGCCGAGACCTTCGTCCCGCTGATGCTCGTGACCGAGTGCGGGCTGTCGGCCACGCTCGCCGGGCTGTCGCTCACCGGAGGCGGGCTGACCTGGGCCCTCGGCTCGTTCACCTTGAGCCGGGCCCGGCTGGAACCCCACCGCGAGCGGCTGATGAGCCTGGGCATGGCGGTGCAGGCGCTCGCCGTGGCGGTGGTGCCGCTGGTGCTGATCGACGCGGTGCCGGTGTGGCTGGTGGCCGTCTGCTGGCTCCTCGTCGGGTACGGGATGGGGCTGACGATCTCCAGCGTGGGCGTCCTCACGCTCCGGCTGTCGCGGCAGGGCGAGGAGGGCACGAACGCGTCCTCGCTCCAGGTGTCGGATGCGCTGGGGAGTGTGGTGCTGGTGGGGCTGGCGGGGGTGCTTTTCGCTCTGGGCGGGGGAGGGGTGGCTTCCGTCGCCGGGCACGACCCGGGGGCCTCGGCCGCGCCCGGCGGGGCGTTCGTGGCGGTGTTCGTGCTCTCGGCGGCAGCGGCGCTGGTGGGGGCGTACGTGGCCACGAGGCTGCGGCCGCGGGGGTAGGTCGCGGGAGGAGGAGGCCCCGGTCCCGCCCTTTCACCGTTTCCCGGGGGCAAGCCCCCGGACCCCCTTGTCCTCAAACGCCGGACGGGCTGGATTTCAGCTGTGACGTCGGTCCCACCCCCGTGTGGACCCGGCCTGTAGCACCCGGCAGTGTCGGCCGACGCGGGTAGGCTGACGCGGTTGCCGACCGCCGACCCCACCGACGGAGACCGTGACTACCACCACCGCGAATCACCATCTCTCACCCGCCTTCCCCGGACGGGCGCCCTGGGGTACCGCCAACAAGCTGCGCGCCTGGCAGCAGGGCGCCATGGAGAAGTACATCCAGACGCAGCCCCGCGACTTCCTCGCGGTGGCCACCCCGGGCGCCGGCAAGACCACCTTCGCCCTGACCCTGGCCTCGTGGCTGCTGCACCACCACGTCGTCCAGCAGGTGACCGTCGTCGCACCGACCGAGCACCTGAAGAAGCAGTGGGCCGAAGCGGCCGCCCGCATAGGCATCAAGCTCGACCCCGAGTACAGCGCCGGGCCGCTGGGCCGCGAGTACCACGGCGTCGCCGTCACCTACGCCGGTGTGGGCGTGCGCCCCATGCTCCACCGCAACCGCTCCGAGCAGCGCAAGACGCTCGTCATCCTCGACGAGATCCACCACGCGGGCGACTCCCGCTCCTGGGGCGACGCCTGCCTGGAGGCCTTCGAGCCGGCCACCCGCCGCCTCTGCCTCACCGGCACGCCGTTCCGCTCCGACACCAACCCCATCCCCTTCGTCACCTACGAAGAGGGAAACGACGGCATCCGCCGCTCCTCCGCCGACTACACCTACGGCTACGGAAACGCGCTCGGCGACGGCGTCGTCCGCCCGGTGATCTTCCTCTCCTACAGCGGCAACATGCGCTGGCGCACCAAGGCGGGCGACGAGCTGGAGGCCCGGCTCGGCGAGCCCATGACCAAGGACGCGATCTCCCAGGCATGGCGCACCGCCCTCGACCCGCGCGGCGACTGGATGCCGAACGTGCTGCGCGCCGCCGACCGGCGGCTGACCGAGGTCCGCAAGTCCATCCCCGACGCGGGCGCGCTCGTGATCGCCTCCGACCAGGAGTCCGCACGCGCTTACGCCAAGCTGATCCGCGAGATCACCGGCGAGGGCGCGACGCTCGTGCTGTCCGACGACAGCGGCGCCTCCCAGCGCATCGACGACTTCGCGGCGTCCGAGGACCGCTGGATGGTCGCCGTCCGCATGGTGTCCGAGGGCGTGGACGTGCCCCGCCTGGCGGTCGGCGTCTACGCCACGACGATCTCCACGCCGCTGTTCTTCGCCCAGGCCGTCGGCCGCTTCGTCCGCTCCCGCCGGCGCGGCGAGACGGCGTCCGTCTTCGTCCCGACGATCCCCACGCTGCTGACCTTCGCCAACGAGATGGAGGTCGAGCGCGACCACGTCCTCGACAAGCCCAAGAAGGAGGGCGAGGAGGACCCCTACGCCGAGTCCGAGAAGGAGATGGACGAGGCGAACAAGGAGCAGGACGAGGACACCGGCGACCAGGACCAGCTCCCCTTCGAGGCCCTGGAGTCCGACGCCGTCTTCGACCGCGTGCTCTACGACGGCGCCGAGTTCGGCATGCAGGCCCACCCCGGCAGCGAGGAGGAGCAGGACTACCTCGGCATCCCCGGACTGCTGGAACCCGAGCAGGTGCAGCTACTGCTCCAGAAGCGCCAGGCCCGGCAGATCGCGCACAGCCGCCGCAAGCCGGACGAGCAGGCGGACCTCCTCGAAATCCCCGCCGAGCGGCGGCCGGTTGTCACGCACAAGGAGCTCCTGGAACTCCGCAAGCAGCTCAACACGCTGGTGGGCGCGTACGTCCACCAGAGCGGCAAGCCGCACGGTGTCATCCACACCGAGCTGCGCCGCGTGTGCGGCGGCCCGCCGAGCGCGGAGGCGACGGCGGGGCAGCTGACCGAGCGCATCAACAAGGTGCGGGAGTGGGCCACGCGTATGCGGTGACGCTCGCGCTGTGCGGTTCGCACGAGGAAGGGGTGCCGCCCTGGTCGGGCGGCACCCCTTCGCGTGTCAGCCCTGCGCGTTCGCGCGGCGGCGCGTCGCGACGACCAGGCCGGCGCCGGCGATGATCGCCGCGGCGCCGCCCGCGGCGATCCACGGGGTGGCCGGGTCGGAACCGGTCGCGGCGAGCTCGGTGCGGCTGCCGTTGGCGGTGGTACCGCCGGAACCGGAGCTCGCGCCCGAGCCCGAGCCGGCGGCGGTCGTCGAGGCCGACGCGCTCGGGCTGGCGCTTGCGCTCGCGCTCGCGCTGGCGGAGGGCTTGGTCTTGTTGCCGGGGGTCGTCTTACCGGACTCGGTCGCGGTCGGGGAGGCCGAGGCGGTGGGGCTCTTGCTCGGGTCGGGCTTCGGCTTGACGGCCTTGACGGAGAACTCGTGCTCGGTCGTGGCGGCCACATTGTCTTCGGCTGTCACCCGGAGGCGGGCCGTGTGGTCCGGAGTCCGCTCATCGAAGCTCACCAGCAGCTCGAACGTCGCCTTCTCGTGCTTCTTCACCACGTACGGGTCGAGCGAGCCGGAGAGGGTGAACGACTTTCCGTCCGGGCTGTAGCCCGGGGTCAGTTTGGCGTCGTGCAAGCGGGCGTCCGAGCCCGTTCGGAACTGAACCTTGATGGCGTAGTCCTTCTCCTTGGCCATATCGGGCTTGGAGGGGAGGTAGGCCACGTGCGGCTTGAAGGTCACGTCCTTGTCGCCGTCGCTGTTGTCGAACGACATCTTGAACTGCGCCCAATTGCCAGGGCCCGCCTTGATGGTCGAGGGACCCTCCAGCCCCACCGGGATCCGGAAAGAAGTGTCCTTGTCCTTGGGCGTGTCGGCCTTGTCGGCCGGGGCCGTGCCCGGCTGCTCGACCGTCGTCTGTCCGGTGGTCTGACCGGTCGTCTGTCCCGTCGTGGCCGGCTGCTCCTCGGCGACCGCCGGTGTGGCCAGGAAGAGGGCCGGGGTGATGACACCGGCCGCCACGATCGTGGCTATTCGGGAAATCTGCATGGCGATCACACTAAAGCCCTCCAATGCCCATGGCCCCCCTGGATCGCTCCGTCCACGAAGTGGATTGCACAATTCCCCTCCGTGGTGCCCGGATTGTGGGCAGACTCTTCCGCTGAGCGGACCGGCGGCGCTACCGTGCCGGTCACGCACACGCCCCGTGGCAGCGCCGCCGCGGAGCGCAGCCGGACCATAACGACAAGCCGCCGGCGGCCTCTCCTCGCGCGCTGCCGGAACGGGACCGGCGGCGCGACCCCCACCTGCGACGGGAGCCGCCACTCATCGGAGGAGGGGCGTCGTGACCGCGGAGACTTCGCAGACGCTCGATCGGGGACTGAAGGTCCTCAAACTGCTAGCGGACACCGACCACGGACTGACCGTCACCGAGCTGTCCACCCGGCTCGGGGTCAACCGGACCGTCGTCTACCGGCTCCTGGCCACCCTGGAGCAACACGCGCTCGTCCGCCGGGACATAGGCGGCCGGGCCAGGGTGGGCCTCGGCGTGCTGAGGCTCGGCCGGCAGGTGCACCCGCTCGTGCGGGAAGCGGCCCTGCCCGCCCTGCGCTCGCTGGCCGAGGACCTGGGAGCCACCGCCCATCTCACCCTCGTCGACGGGGCCGAGGCGCTCGCGGTCGCCGTCGTCGAGCCGACCTGGACCGACTACCACGTCGCCTACCGCGCCGGATTCCGCCACCCCCTGGACCGCGGCGCGGCCGGACGGGCCATCCTCGCCGCCCGCCGCGGCGAGGTCGACAACCCCGGCTACGCCCTCACCCACGGCGAGCTCGAGGCCGGGGCGAGCGGGGCCGCCGCACCCCTGCTCGGGGTGTCCGGCCTCGAAGGGAGCGTCGGAGTGGTCATGCTCGCCGACTCCGTGCCCCCGAGGGTCGGCCCCCGCGTCATGGAGGCCGCGAAGGAGGTGGCCGACGCCCTCCGGTAGCCGGTAGCCGGTGACCCACCGGCGCAAGGGGGCGGGGCGGGGCGGACGGGCCCTGGTAGGGGCGTGAAGAGCTCTTCGCCGCTGGAGACACCTGCGGGGCGACCAATCCCGCGATACCAGGCACCGCGAAGAGCTCAGCCCCGTAAGGGCCCGTCCGACCCGACCCGCCCCCGACTCGTACCCCCAGGCGGTCCCGGATGCCGCGTGCACCCCCCACGTGAATTAGATTCGCAGCATGCCAGCCGCCCCCACCCGCGTCCTCGCCGTCTGCGCCGCGCCCGTCGTCGCCCTGCTCGCCGTGGCCGCGCTCGTCCCCCTGCCGTTCGTCATCGCCCAGCCGGGCTCCACGACGGCGAACGTGCTCGGCCTGCACAAGGACAAGCCGGTCATCACCATCTCCGGCGTCCCGACCCGCGAGACGAGTGGGCAGTTGCGCATGACCACCATCGAGGCCACCGGTCCGGATACCGAGATCGGTCTGACCGACGTGGTCGACAGCTGGTTCCGCAGGGACCGGGCCGTGATGCCGCGCGACGCGGTCTACCCCCCGGGGCAGTCCGACACGGAGATCGAGAAGCACAACGTCGCGGAGATGAAGAAGTCCCAGGACGCCGCGGCCGAGGCCGCCCTGCGCTATCTCCACCGCTCGCCCAAGGACGTGAAGGTGGAGCTGAGCCTCGCCGACGTCGGCGGGCCCAGCGCGGGCCTGCTGTTCACCCTGGGCATCATCGACAAGATCGCCGGTGACGGCCGGGGCGGCGACCTGACGGGCGGCCGGGTCATCGCGGGCACCGGCACCATCGCCCCGGACGGCAGCGTCGGAGCGGTCGGCGGCGTCTCCCTCAAGACCCAGGCGGCCGGGCGCGACGGCGCCACCGTCTTCATCGTGCCGAAGGGCGAGTGCTCCGAGGCGGGGGCGGAGCTGCCCAAGGGCATGCGGCTGATCCCGGTCGACACGTTGAGCGACGCGGTCGCCTCGCTGAAGGCCCTGGCCTCCGGTGGACGGGTGCCGTCCTGCCCGGCCTGAGCGCTCCGGTCCCGTCACCGCGGGCCGGTGGGGGCTGGTCGCGCCCACGCGGCGGCAGCCGCATATCGACACTGCCCCGCGCCCCTTCGGGGCGCTAACGCACCGCGTCAGTCCTCCGACGCCTGCTGCACCAGCGGGATGATCCTCAGCGGCACCGGGTTCTCCATGACGATCGCCGTGGACGCCCGGACGATCCCCTCGAAGCCCACCACCCGGTCGATCACCCGCTGCAGGTCCGCGTTCGAGCGGGCCACCAGCCGGCACAGCATGTCCCCGTGCCCGGTCGTGGTGTGGAGCTCCAGCACCTCGGGCACCGACGCCAGGTGCGTACGGACGTCCGCGCCCTGCCCCTGTTTGATCTCCAGCGTCGCGAACGCGGTCACCGGATAGCCCAGCGCCGCCGGGTCCACGTCCGGGCCGAACCCCCTGATCACCCCCTGCGACTGGAGCCGGTCCAGCCGGGCCTGCACCGTGCCGCGCGCCACGCCGAGCCGCCGTGAGGCCTCCAGCACCCCGATCCGGGGCTCCCGGGCGAGCAGCTCGATCAGCCGCCCGTCCAAACGATCGATCACCCTGATGCTCCTTTCGTGGTCATCCTGCACAGATCGTCCGGGGCTTCTCGACCGCCTCTATGCATAATGCCCAGTGAAATCGCAAACTATTGCGCACCTTGTGGTTCGGAGAGACTCTTCGCCCATGACTCAGACCACCGATCACACCCCGCACACCGCACGGCAGGCAGACCCCTTCCCGGTCAAGGGGATGGACGCGGTCGTCTTCGCCGTCGGCAACGCCAAGCAGGCCGCCCACTACTACTCCACCGCCTTCGGCATGAAGCGCGTCGCCTACTCCGGCCCGGAGAACGGCAGCCGTGAGACCGCGAGCTACGTGCTGGAATCCGGTAGCGCCCGGTTCGTCTTCACCACCGTGATCAAGGCGAGCACCGAGCACGGCCGTTTCCTCGCCGACCACGTGGCCGAGCACGGCGACGGCGTCGTGGACCTCGCCATCGAGGTGCCCGACGCCCGGGCGGCGTACGCCTACGCCATCGAGCACGGAGCCACCGGTCTCGCGGAGCCGTACGAGCTGAAGGACGAGCACGGCACCGTCGTCCTCGCCGCCATCGCCACCTACGGCAAGACGCGCCACACGCTCGTCGACCGCTCCGCCTACACCGGCCCGTACCTGCCCGGCTACGTCGCCGCCGAGCCCATCGTCGAGCCCACGCCCCGCCGCTTCCAGGCCATCGACCACTGCGTGGGCAACGTCGAGCTCGGCAAGATGGACCAGTGGGTGAGCTTCTACAACAACGTCATGGGCTTCACCAACATGAAGGAGTTCGTGGGCGACGACATCGCCACCGAGTACTCCGCGCTCATGTCGAAGGTCGTGGCGGACGGCACCCGCAAGGTGAAGTTCCCGCTCAACGAGCCGGCCATCGCCAAGAAGAAGTCCCAGATCGACGAGTACCTGGAGTTCTACAACGGCCCCGGCGTCCAGCACATCGCGCTGGCCACCAACGACATCGTCGCGACCGTACGGGCCATGCGGGAGGCGGGCGTTCAGTTCCTGGACACCCCCGACTCCTACTACGACACGCTCGGCGAGTGGGTCGGCGAGACCCGGGTGCCCATCGACACCCTCCGCGAGCTGAAGATCCTCGCCGACCGCGACGAGGACGGCTACCTGCTCCAGATCTTCACCAAGCCGGTCCAGGACCGCCCCACGGTCTTCTTCGAGATGATCGAGCGCCACGGCTCCATGGGCTTCGGCAAGGGCAACTTCAAGGCGCTCTTCGAGGCGATCGAGCGCGAGCAGGAGAAGCGCGGCAATCTTTAGCCTCGCGGCGTGGCCCGCCGGGCCGCGGTCATTTCGGCTGCGGGCCGGCCGTGGCCGGTCGCGCAGTTCCCCGCGCCCCTTCGGGGCGCGCGATCTTTCCGGCGGGGGCGCTCGGTGACAGGGTGGGCCCATGGGTGATCTCATCGATCAGTTGTGCACAGGACTCCCCGCCGAAGCCGTCCTCACCGACCCCGACGTCACCGCCTCCTACGCCGCCGACATGGCGAGCTTCTGCGAGCGCGGCGCCCCCGCCGTCGTCGTCCTGCCACGCACCGTCGAGCAGGTCCAGCACGTGATGCGCGTCGCCACCGCCCTGCGCGTCCCGGTCGTGCCGCAGGGCGCCCGTACGGGGCTTTCCGGCGCGGCCAACGCCACCGACGGCTGCGTCGTCCTCTCCCTCGTCAAGATGGACCGCGTCCTGGAGATCGACCCGGTCGAGCGGATCGCCGTCGTCGAACCCGGCGTCGTCAACGCCGTCCTCTCCCGCGCCGTCGCCGAGCACGGCCTGTACTACCCGCCCGACCCGTCCAGTTGGGAACAGTGCACCATCGGCGGCAACATCGGCACCGCCTCCGGCGGGCTGTGCTGCGTCAAGTACGGCGTCACCGCCGAATACGTCCTCGGCCTGGACGTCGTCCTGGCCGACGGCCGGCTGCTGACCACCGGCAGGCGCACCGCCAAGGGCGTCGCCGGGTACGACCTCACCCGCCTCTTCGTCGGCTCCGAGGGCAGCCTCGGCATCGTCGTACGGGCCGTCCTGGCGCTCAAACCCGCGCCGCTCGCGCAGCTGGCGCTGGCCGCCGAGTTCCCCTCCGTCGCCGCGGCCTGCGAGGCGGTCCGCAGCATCATGGCGCGCGGGCACGCGCCGTCCCTGCTGGAGCTGATGGACGCCACGACCGTCCGGGCCGTCAACTCCCTGACGCACATGGGGCTGCCGGAGACCACCGAAGCCCTGCTGCTCGCCGCCTTCGACACTCCCGACCCCGCCGCCGACCTGGCCGCCGTCGCCGAACTGTGCCGCGCCGCCGGCGCCACCGAGGCCGTCCCCGCCGAGGACGCCGCCGAGTCCGAACTGCTGCTGCAGGCCCGCCGGATGTCCCTCCCCGCGCTGGAGCGGCTGCGCCCCGCCACGATGATCGACGACGTGTGCGTACCGCGCTCCCGGCTCGCCGAGATGCTGGACGGGACCGCCGCCATCGCCCGCGAACACGGCCTGACGATCGGCGTCGTCGCCCACGCGGGCGACGGCAACACCCATCCCGTCGTCTGCTTCGACCCCGCCGACCCCGACGAGGCGCGCCGCGCCCGGGAATCCTTCGACGCCATCATGGCCCTGGGGCTGGAGCTGGGCGGCACCATCACCGGCGAGCACGGAGTGGGCCTGCTGAAGAAGGACTGGCTGGTCCGGGAGGCCGGGCCGGTGGCGATGGAGCTCCAGCGCGGCATCAAGGCCGTCTTCGACCCGCTCGGGCTGCTCAACCCCGGCAAGGTCCTCGACGCCGGCAAGGCTCTCGACCCCGGTGAGGCCGTCGACGCCGCTGAGGTCGTCGACCGGGCGGCCGGGGGCGCGGGGGAGTGACCACGGGGCCCGGGGGCCGGCGCGGCGGTCACTCCATCGGGTAGCCCGCCCGCGCCCGGCCCTCCCCGAATGGCGCCTTCCGCCTCACGCACCGGAGGCCAGCAGTTCCTCCAGGGCCTCGTCGAGGGCGAGCCACTGGCTCTCCAGGCCCGGCGCCACGAGCCGCAGCGTCCGCTCCAGCCAGCCGGACACCTCCTTCACCGGCACCGTCACCAGCGCCCGGCCCTCCGGGGAGGACAGCGCCAGACAGACCACGGAGCGTCCGTCGACCTTGCCGGGGAAGATCTGAACATCCCCCTCACCGGCTTCCCGGAACACCCCCTCGATCAGCAGGTCCCTGGAGAAAGTCCAGGTCACCTGCCGTGGTGAGGTGATGTGGAAGCTGAGGTGGACGGCGTAGGGGTCCGCCGTCCGGTAGGTCAGCCTGGCCGGGATCGGAACGCTGTGTTCCGGCGACAGCACCAGGTCGGTCTCCAGGTCTCGTACCACCTCGGTGTGCATGGGCGCACCCCTTTCCACTCGTCTTCTGCTCGTCCGCTCGGGATCGGTTACGGGTGAAGAGAGTGCGCCGGACGGGTTTCATTACGCGGTTTCGGCGAACAGTTTCAAGATTTTCGTGCCGGGCCGCGGCCGGGCCGTGCTCGCACGGGTGAGTCGCACGTGTGAGTGGCCCGGGCCGGGGACGGCCACAGAGGAAGGGGCGTTCTGGTAGACCTGGTGACCACCTCTTATGTACGGCCGAGCAGATACGGGACACCGGAGACCATGAGCGCACCTATCTCGGGATCCGCCGACGGCAGCCCCCCTCAGGGTTTTTATCCGGACCCGTCGATTCCGGGTTACATCCGTTACTGGAGCGGTGCGGCCTGGGTGCCCGGTACGAGCCGGCCGGCGCCCGCCAAGGGGGAGCCGATGCCCGCGCCGCCGCCGTCGGTGGCCGCCGCACGGCCGCCCGCGCCGGTGCCGCCCGCCGTGTCGCCCGCGTCCGCCGGGCCCGTCGCGTCGCCCGCCTCCGCCGAGCCGGTCGCGCGGCGCGCGGCGGACGAGACGGGGCCGGTGTTCCTGGACGAGGAGCCGGAGCCCGAGCCGGGGCCCGGCCCCGGTCCCGGGCCGGGCGGGGGCGGGGCCTGGCAGGCGGCGGCCGGTGCCCAGGAGCAGCAGGTCTCCTGGGGCGGTGCCGCGGCGCTGCCCAGGGCGCGTGACCCGCGGCTGCCCGAGCCGGCCGCGGCGGAGCCGGTGGCCCCGGAGCGGGCCGAGCGTCCCGTGCCCGGCCAGGGCACCCTGGACCTGCGGCCCAAGCCGCACGGCTCGGCGCCCGGCGGGCCGCCCGCGCCGATCCCGGCGGACGCGCCGGCGGCCCGTCAGGCGTGGCCCGCCCAGCGGGCCGGGGAAGCGGCCCCGGTGGCCCCGGTCGCTCCGGCCACCCCGGTCGCCCCGGCCGGTGGTTCGCAGGGGGCCGCGCTGCCCGCCCGGCGCCCGGAGTCCGCGCCCGTCCCCGTGGAGCGGCAGCAGCCGATGGGCTGGGCCCAGCAGGTGCACCAGCTCGCCCAGCAGGGGCCGCAGGCCGCGCCCGCCGGCGCGGCGGCCGAGCCGGTCGCGCCGCCCACGGCGTGGAAGCCGCCCAAGGACGACCCGTTCCTGCGCGCGGCCCAGGCACAGGGCCGTCCCGCCGCGCTCGGCCGCAGGCTCGCCGCCCGGCTGGTGGACTCCGTCGTGCTGGGCGGTGTGGTGAGCGCGGTCGCGGTGCCGCTGTGGGCGAAGTCGGTCGAGCACATCGACGAGAAGGTGGAGCAGGCCCGGCAGACCGGCCGGACGGTGACGGTCTGGCTCCTCGACGGCACGACGGGCACGTACCTGGCGATCGTGCTGGGCGTGCTGCTGGTCGCGGGCCTGCTGTACGAGGCGCTGCCCACCGCCAAGTGGGGGCGCACGCTGGGCAAGAAGCTGTTCGGGGTGCGGGTGCTGGACATCGAGTCGCACGACACGGCGCCGGTGGGGGCGGCGGTGCGGCGCTGGCTGGTGTACGGGGGGCTCGGGGTGCTGGCCGTCGGGCTGCTGAACGTGCTGTGGTGCGTCTTCGACCGGCCCTGGCGGCAGTGCTGGCACGACAAGGCGGCGCGCACGTTCGTGGCGTCGGCGGGGGATTAGCCCCCGAACGGCACAGCGGCGGATGCGTCCCGTAGCGCCCTGGGTTCTACTCGGGCCATGAGCACCGATCAGCCGCCGCCCCCACCGCCGGAACCACCCCCCGGGGGTCCGGGGCCGTACCCCGGCCCGCCCCCCGGCGGCCCTTATCCCGGTGGCCCGTACCCCGGCGGCGGCCCGTACGGCGGTCCCTACGGCGCCCCCCAGGGCGGCGGCGGCCCCTACGGTCCCGATCCGCTCGCCGGTATGCCCCCGCTCGCGAACCGGTTCAAGCGGCTCGTCGCCCGCATCATCGACGGGCTGATCGTGAGCATCCCGATCAGCGTGATCTTCTCCCTCTCGACGCGGAACTACGACCCCTGGAACGACCAGGCGCGGTCCACGAGCCTGTCCATCATCGTGGCGGTCGTCTACTTCGTGTACGAGGGCCTGATGCTGACCACGCGCGGTCAGACGGTCGGCAAGATGCTGATGAGGATCCGGGTCGCGATGCTCGACAACGGCGCGATCCCGGAAGGGCGGCCGGGGTGGACGCGCGCCGCGGTCTACTCCCTGCCCGAGATCGTGCCGTGCTGCGGTTTCGTCTTCTGGCTGGTGAACGTGTTGTGGTGCACCTGGGACAAGCCGTACCACCAGTGCGTCCACGACAAGGCGGCCAGGACGGTCGTGGTCTCAACTGTTGAGTGAGTGCTCTCCCACGGCCGAACCGGCGTGCGCGGGCGTGCGCCGCTCGGGCAACCTGGCGGCGGCGCCCGCAGCTTGACGTTCCCGGCGGGAGCGGGCCGGGACGGTGACGGCTACGGCGCAGCCGAGGAGGAGCGAGGCCAGGGCCAGGGCGCCGAGCATCAGGACCGACCCGGTGGGGGTCAGCAGCAGGAGCGCGGCGGCGGAGAAGACTACGGTGGCCGATCCGTAAGCGATCTGTGCAGGAGTCGGACGCGGCATGGCGGTATCCGTCCTCAAGGCATCGATATGCGGGGGGATATAAGGGGCCGGAGTCTGGCGGTACGTCTGCCGGTACGTGCCGTTGGTACGTACCGCTCTTCGACTCTACGGTGCTGTCTGCCCTGGCGGAACTGCTGGTAAGCGTGACCTAACCCACGGTGCCCGGAGCGAAAGGGGCGCACGGGGGCGTTTGGTATGTCGTCAAGTGAGTCGAGCGCGCCCGGTCTCGCCCATTGACGCCCGTTATCCGCAACTTAAAGGCCGGATAACGTACTTGCTTTGTTCGCCATGGTCAAGATCTGTCTTTTCTTGCGTCACTCAGGTCAAATACCTCCACAGTTCTTACTGGGGAGGACATTCACAAGTGAAGATCAGCCATCGGAGGGTCGTCCGATCCGCCGCGGCGGCCGTCGTGGTCGCGGCGCTCGGTACGGGCACCCTGGCGGCGGGGGTCGCGCAGGCGGCGGGCGTGACCGACCCGTCCGGCGCGGACCAGGCCCCGGCCAAGATCCAGCGTCAGGACCCGGCGCAGGTCAAGCCCGGTGTGGAGCACGACCTCAAGGGCCCGTTCAGCAAGAAGCAGGAGGCCCAGCGCAAGGCGGCGGTGGAGCAGGTCGTCGCGGGTGACGCCAAGCCGGAGCAGCGCGGCGCCTCCAAGGTCGTCCAGCTGGGCAAGGGCAAGTACGTCGAGCTCGGCCGCGAGAAGACCGACAAGATATTTACGATCCTGGTCGACTTCGGCGACAAGGTCGACAACACCACCATGTACGACCCGGACGGGCCCGACGGCCCCAAGCCCCCCGTGGTCAAGTACGGCGGCACGCCCGGCCCGGCGCACAACACCATAGCCAAGCCGGACCGTGCGAAGGACAACAGCACGGCCTGGCAGAAGGACTACAACCGCCAGTACTTCCAGGACCTCTACTTCTCGCACGACAAGGACAAGGAGTCCCTGGCGAAGTACTACGAGAAGCAGTCGTCCGGCCGTTACTCGGTCAACGGGCAGGTCACCGACTGGGTCCGCGTCCCCTGGAACGAGGCCCGTTACGGTTCCAACTACTGCGGCTCCACCAACTGCCCCAGCGCCTGGGACCTGATCCGCGACGCCGTCAACCAGTGGGTCTCGGACCAGAAGGCCGCCGGTCGCAGCGACGCCGACATCAAGGCGACCCTCGCCCAGTACGACCAGTGGGACCGCAACGACTACAACCACAACGGCAACTTCAACGAGCCCGACGGTTACATCGACCACTTCCAGATCGTCCACGCCGGCGAGGACGAGTCCGCGGGCGGCGGCGCCCAGGGCAAGGACGCCATCTGGGCCCACCGCTGGTACGCCTACGGCTCCGACGCGGGCAAGACCGGCCCCGCGAACAACAAGGCGGGCGGCACCCAGATCGGCGACACCGGCATCTGGGTCGGCGACTACACCATGCAGCCCGAGAACGGCGGCCTCGGTGTCTTCGCCCACGAGTACGGCCACGACCTGGGCCTCCCCGACGAGTACGACACCACCGGCACCGGTGAGTCCTCCGTCGCCTACTGGTCCCTGATGTCCTCGGGCTCCTGGCTCGGCGAGGGCAAGGACACCATCGGCGACATGCCCGGCGACATGAGCGCCTGGGACAAGCTCCAGCTCGGCTGGCTCAACTACGACAAGGCCAAGGCCGCGACGAAGTCGACCCACAAGCTGGGCGTCGCCGAGTACAACACCAAGGACAAGCAGGCGCTCGTCGTCAGCCTCCCCGACAAGAAGGTCACCACCGACGTGGTGAAGCCCGCCGAGGGCTCTTCGCAGTGGTGGAGCGGCCAGGGCGACGACCTGAAGAACACCCTCTCCCGCCCGGTGGACCTCACCGGCAAGTCCAAGGCCACGCTGGACCTGTCCGGCTGGTGGGACATCGAGGAGAACTACGACTACCTCTACACCGAGGTGTCCACGGACGGCGGCGCCAACTGGACGCCCGTCGACGGCACGGCCGACGGCAAGGCGATCACCCGTGACGGCGGCGACAAGCCGGCCCTGACCGGTACCTCCGGCGCGTACAAGAAGCTGTCCTTCCCGCTCGACGCCTACGCGGGCAAGAAGATCGACCTGCGCTTCCGCTACGCCACCGACGGCGGCACCTCCGGCAAGGGCTTCACCGCCGACGCCATCTCCCTGACCGCCGACGGCGCGAACGTCTTCACCGACGGCGCGGAGAACGGCGACAATGGCTGGACGGCGAAGGGCTTCTCGCGCATCGGCGCGTCCTTCAGCAAGGACTACCCGCAGTACTACATCGCCGAGAACCGCCAGTACGTCTCGTACGACCGCACCCTGAAGGTCGGCCCGTACAACTTCGGCTGGCGGAACACCAAGCCGGGCTGGGTGGAGCACTACCCGTACCAGAACGGCCTGCTGATCTGGCAGTGGGACACCTCGCAGGTGGACAACAACGTCGGCGTCCACCCGGGCGCGGGCCGCATCCTGCCGATCGACGCCCACCCCGCGGCCGAGAAGTGGAAGGACGGTTCGCTGATGAAGAACCGCTTCCAGGCCTACGACTCGACCTTCAGCTGGTACCCGACGGACGGCTACACCGTGCACAACAACGGCGTCGCCACCCGCGTCAAGGGCAAGCTGGGCGTCCCGGTGTTCGACGACCACAAGAACACCTACTACGACCAGGCGAACCCGACCGGCGGTGTGAAGATCCGGGACACCAACACCCGGATCCGCATCCTCACCGAGGCCCTCACCGGCTCCTCGATGACGGTCCAGGTCGGCCCGGCCGGCAAGTGACCCAGCGGTAGCCACCGGCGGCCGTCGTCCCCTGGCGGACGGCGGCCGTCCGGCTTGAGAATGCCTCTCATGATGGTCTTATTGACGGTCTGGGTCTCAACGGAGACGAGAGGCTGATGGCAGGCGGTGGATACGCCCGGCTCCCCGACGGCAGCGTGGTCGTCGCCCTGTCCCTGACCGCCCCGCCCGGCGGCGGGGCCCCACCGGACACCCGCGTCCGGGTGCTGGTCCACGCGGTGAACCGCCAGCGGGCGCTCACCCGGCTCCGCAACCTCGGCCTGCGGGCCGTCTATCTGCGCGGCAACACCGAGCCGCCCACCCCCGACGAGATCACGGCCGTGCTCCACCACCCCGACGGAGTGGTCTGGCAGCCGGTCGACCACGACGACACGGAGTCCTGGCACCCGATCCCCCGGCTGATGAAGGCACGATCGAGCTCCCCCGGCGCCTGAGACCGGCGGTGCCTCAGCCGCCCTGGACCACCGGCTTGCCGCTCAGCTCCACGCCCGCGTCCTGGAGCTCCTCCAGGGCGCGGTCCGTCGTCTCCCGGGAGACCCCCGCCGTCAGGTCCAGCAGCACCCGCGTGGCGAACCCCTCCCGCCGGGCGTCCAGCGCGGTCGCCCGTACGCAGTGGTCGGTGGCGATGCCCACGACGTCCACCTCGGTGATCCCGCGCCCGCGCAGCCAGTCCGCGAGCCCCGCGCCGTTCTCGTCGACCCCCTGGAACGCGCTGTAGCCCGCCTCGTAGGCGCCCTTGTCGAAGACGGCCTGGACCGCCCCCGAGGCGATCGCCGGCGCCAGGTTGGGGTGGAAACCGCTGCCCTCGGTGCCCGCGACGCAGTGCCGGGGCCAGGAGTCGACGAAGTCCGGGCGATCCGAGAAGTGGGGGCCCGGGTCGATGTGCATGTCGCGCGAGGCGACCACGTGCGCGTACCCGGCGGGGGCTTCGCCCACCAGGTCCGTTATGGCCGCGGCCACATCGGCGCCGCCGGCCACCGCGAGGCTGCCGCCCTCGCAGAAGTCGTTCTGCACGTCGACGATGATCAGTGCACGGGTCATGTGCGGATCCTTCTGTCGAGGAGCCCTCGGCCGGTTGTACGGATCAGCCTTATGTGACCGAGGGTAGTGAGTCCGGTTGCGTAATGGGAGGGGCACTCGGGCGCCCGGTCAGGGGTGTTCCGTGGGCAGCACCGGCTCGCCGCGCGACAGCTGCGTCGCCGACATCGGCAGCGCCGCGCGCGCCGCCGCGTGCCGGTCGCGCGCCGCGCTCAGGGGCTCCCTGGCGACGGTCTTGCCGCCTCGGACGAGCGGGACGAGCAGCTGCCGCTCCACGAGCTCCGCCGGCACCTCGCCGGTGCCCACGACCTCGGCCTCCGCCACCCCGTACGCGTCGAGGCGGCGCGCGGCCCACTTGCGGCCGCCGACGGACGCCTTGCCGCCCATCGACTTCTTCGCCACCGGCCGCAGCGGCGCGTCCGCGCCGTCCTCGTCCGCCCGGGCGACCAGCTTGTAGACCATCGAGCACGTCGGGTGACCGCTGCCGGTCACCAGCTGGGTGCCCACCCCGTAGGCGTCCACGGGCGCGGCGGCCAGCGAGGCGATGGCGTACTCGTCCAGGTCGCTGGTCACGATGATCTTCGTGTTCTCGGCGCCCAGCTCGTCCAGCTGCCGGCGCACCCGGTGGGCGAGCAGCAGCAGATCGCCGGAGTCGATCCGGACGGCCCCCAGCCCCGGCCCCGCGATCTCCACGGCCATGGCGACGGCCTCTGCCACGTCATAGGTGTCCACCAGCAGCGTCGTGCCCTCGCCCAGGGAGTCCACCTGCGCCCGGAACGCGTCGCGCTCGCTGTCGTGCAGCAGGGTGAACGCGTGGGCGCTGGTGCCCACCGTCGGGATGTTGTAGCGGAAGCCGGCCGCGAGGTCCGAGGTCGAGCTGAAGCCGCCCACGAAGGCGGCGCGCGCGGCCGCCACGGCCGCCAGCTCGTGGGTGCGCCGCGCGCCCATCTCGATCAGCGGCCGCTCGCCCGCCGCCACCGACATCCGCGAGGCCGCGGCGGCGACCGCGGAGTCGTGGTTGAGGATGGACAGGATCACGGTCTCCAGCAGCACCGCCTCGGCGAAGGTGCCCTCCACCCGCATCACCGGGGAGCCCGGGAAGTAGACCTCGCCCTCGGGGTAGCCCCAGATGTCGCCGCGGAAGCGGTAACCGGCCAGCCAGCCGAGGGTGGCCTCGTCGACGATCTTCCGGTCGGCGAGGAAGTCCAGCACACCGCTGTCGAAACGGAAGTTCTCCACCGCGTCCAGGACCCGCCCGGTGCCCGCCACGACGCCGTAGCGACGCCCCTCGGGGAGCCTGCGGGTGAAGACCTCGAAGACCGAGCGCCGGTGCGCCGTGCCGGACCGCAGCGCGCCCTGCAGCATCGTGAGCTCGTACCGGTCGGTGAAGAGGGCCGTCGAAGGGACGTCGACCGGGAGCCTCAGGTCCGCAGCGTTCATGGGATCAGATGCTACCCCGGTACTCGTCAGAGTGACGATTTCTGGAGGGCGTTCAGGAAACCGTTCGTACGAGGGCCGTTCGCGCGTCCCGCAGGGGGGCGTTTATGCGTGGGGACACGACGAGTGGCAGCATGGGAAGCGTGAGTGTTGCACCGGTCGAGATCGAACGGCCCGAAACGGGCGAGTCGCCCTTCGCTGTGGCCGAACCCGACGTCCCCTGGGTGACCCTGGTCCATAACGACCCCGTGAACCTCATGAGTTATGTGACATATGTGTTCCAGGCCTACTTCGGCTACCCCAAGGACAAGGCGCACCGGCTGATGCTCGACGTCCATCACAAGGGCCGCGCCGCGGTCTCCAGCGGCAGCCGTGAGGAGATGGAGCGCGACGTGCAGGCGATGCACGGCTACGGGCTCTGGGCGACCCTCTCCCAGGACCGTTGATGGCGGGCCACTTCGAGCCGCTCGCGGGCGGCGGGGCCGCCGTCGCCCTGGACGAGGTCGAGATCTCCATCCTGCGCAGCCTGGCCGTCCAGCTCCTGGAGCTGATCGGCCCCGGCGAGGCGGAGGGCCCCGAGGCCGCCGACCCGCTGGCCCGGCTCTTCGCCGAGGGCCCCAGCGAGCCGCCGTCCGACCCCGCCCTGGCCCGCCTCTTCCCGGACGCCTATGGCACCCCCGGCGCCGAGCAGGACCGGCAGGAGCGCGCCCACGCGGCCGAATTCCGCCGCTACACCGAGAACGACCTTCGCGAACGCAAGCGCCAGGACGCCCTCGGCGTCGTCCGCTCGCTGGACTCCCTCACCCCCGGCGGCGAGGGGGGCGCCGTGCTGCGCCTGGAGGCCGAGGGCTGCCGGCAGTGGCTGGGCACGCTCAACGACCTCCGGCTGACCATCGCGGCCCGGCTGGAGATCACCGCCGACGACGACGGCGACGCCCTCTACCGGCTGCCGGACAGCGATGCGCGCAAGCCCATGGTGATGGCCTACCTCTGGCTCGGCGGGCTGCAGGAGACGCTGGTGGAGGCGCTCACTTCGTGAAGTTACTTTCCGGTATTCGGAGTACTCTTCGGGCGTTCGTTAACCGAACGCTCAATTCCGAATAACGATCACGTCACTGTGACGGCGGCAATTAAGCCGCCGTCTTTGCTTTTGTCCTGATTTATTTGTGTCATGCGCCACAAGAGACACATTGATCTCGCCTTTAGACGTGATACTTCTTGCCGACCTGCCTCCGTGACGCCACCCCTGTCACGGCGGGGGCGCTGAGCCGGCCGACCGTCGGCACCTAGCAGGACTCCATCCGGGGGGATCGGTACCCGATCCGGAGCAACCGGGTCGGTATGGAGAAAGGCGCACCACCATGACCTCTGAGCAGGTCGCGGACCGCACCGCAGTGCGGGACGGAGAAGGAAGCGGACAGGAAGCTTCCGAAGGTTACGAGCGGGGACTCGGCAACCGACAGATTCAGATGATCGCCATTGGTGGCGCCATCGGTACCGGGCTGTTCCTCGGCGCGGGCAAGGCCATATCCAAGGCCGGACCCAGCCTCATCCTGGCCTACGCCATCGCAGGCCTGGTCATCTTCTTCATCATGCGAGCGCTCGGCGAGCTGCTCATGTACCGCCCGGTCTCGGGCTCCTTCTCGGACTACGCCCGAGAGTTCCTCGGCCCCTTCTGGGGTTATGTGACCGGCTGGACGTACTGGCTCTTCTGGGTCGTCACCGGCATCACCGAGGTCACCGCCGCGGCAGCCTATGTCCAGTACTGGAACAAGGGCATTCCGCAATGGGCGTCCGCACTGGTCTTCACGGTCGTTCTCTACTTCGTCAACCTGATCTCCGTAAAGCTCTTCGGTGAGCTCGAGTTCTGGTTCTCCATGGTCAAGGTCACCGCCATCATCGGCATGATCCTGATCGGTATCGGCGTCATCACCCTCGGCTTCTCCAAGGCCGGCGACACCGCTTCCTTCAACCTCCTGTGGAACCACGGCGGGTTCTTCCCCAAGGGCATCGGCGGCACGCTGATGACCCTGCAGATCGTGATGTTCGCCTTCCTCGCCGTCGAACTCGTCGGCGTCACGGCTGGCGAGGCCGCCGACCCCAAGAAGACCCTGCCCAAGGCCATCAACACCGTGCCGTGGCGCATCGCCGTCTTCTACCTGGGCGCGCTCATCATCATCCTGTCGATCGTCCCCTGGACCGAGTTCATGCCGGGCGTCAGCCCGTTCGTGGCCGCCTTCGCCAAGATCGGCCTGCCCGCCGGCGCCGGCATCGTCAACTTCGTGGTGCTCACCGCGGCGCTGTCGTCCTGCAACTCCGGTATGTACTCCACCGGCCGCATGCTCCGCGACCTGTCCCTCAACGGCCAGGGCCCGAAGTTCTTCGGCCAGCTGTCCAAGAAGGGCCTGCCCTTCCGCGGCACGACCTTCTCCGCCGCGCTGATGCTCGTCGGCGTCTGGATCAACTATCAGTGGCCGGGCAAGGCGTTCGACTACGTCGTCTCCTTCGCGACCATCTCCGGTATGTGGGCCTGGATCATGATCCTGGTCGCCCAGCTCCGCTACCGCCGCAAGGCGGACCGCGGCGAGCTGCCCCAGTCCGAGCTCAAGGCCCCGGGCGCGCCCTGGACCAGCCTGTTCGCCCTGGCCTTCATCTTCATGGTGATCGTGCTCATGGGCATCGACAAGGACGCGCGGATCTCGCTGTACTGCGCGCCCGGCTGGGCCGCGATCATGTGGGTGTCCTACCTCGTGCTCAAGAAGCGCAACCCCAAGGCGTTCGAGCGCAAGGACTACACGCCGGCCGCGTAGGTCATGTGTGAACCCTGAATGAACCGGCCCCGTACCGACCTCGGTACGGGGCCGGTTCTTCGTTTTCCTGCCTATCCTGGCGCGCATGCTGACCATCACCCAGGCCCTGTACGACCGGATCGTCGAGCACGCCCGCGCCGACCACCCCGACGAGGCGTGCGGCGTGGTCGCGGGTCCCGAGGGCGGCGGGCGGCCCGAGCGGTTCATCCCCATGCTCAACGCCGCCCGGTCGCCCACGTTCTACGAGTTCGACTCGACCGACCTGCTCAAGCTCTACCGCGAGATGGACGACCGCGATGAGGAACCGGTCGTCATCTACCACTCCCACACCGCGACCGAGGCCTACCCCTCCCGCACCGACATCTCCTACGCCAACGAGCCCGGCGCCCACTACGTGCTCGTCTCCACCGCCGACACCGACGGCTCCGGCCCCTTCCAGTTCCGCTCCTTCCGCATCGTCGACGGCGAGGTCACCGAGGAGGAGGTGAAGGTCGTCCCGGAGTACTGAGCGGGTACCGGGACCCGAGACGGCACATCCCGCATACCGGGACGAACATACGGCTGGCGCACGGGGAATCGATACGATGCGCCCACCGTTCTCCCACTGGAACCAGGCACCTCTCCGCACTCCGACAGGAGCACCCCATGGCCATCGAGGTCCGCATCCCGACCATCCTCCGCACCTACACGGACGGCAAGAAGGCCGTCGAGGGCAGCGGCGCCACGCTCGACGAGCTCTTCAAGGACCTCGAGACCCGGCACGCGGGCATCCGCGAGCGCCTCGTCGACGACAAGGGCGAGCTCCGCCGCTTCGTCAACGTCTACCTCAACGACGAGGACGTCCGCTTCATCAGCGGCATCGCCACCGAGCTCGGCGACGGCGACAGCGTGACGATCCTCCCGGCCGTGGCCGGCGGCGCGGTCTGATCGGCGGCGCGTCCCGCATGCGCTACGACAGCCCCCTGGCCGCGGTGGGCAACACCCCGCTCGTCCGCCTGCCGCGCCTGTCCCCGGCCGAGGACGTCCGCGTCTGGGCCAAGCTGGAGGACCGCAACCCCACCGGCTCGGTCAAGGACCGCCCCGCCCTCCACATGATCGAGCAGGCGGAGAAGGCCGGCCGGCTCACCCCCGGCTGCGTCATCCTCGAGCCCACCTCCGGCAACACCGGCATCTCCCTCGCCATGGCGGCCAAGCTCAAGGGCTACCGCATGGTGTGCGTGATGCCGGAGAACACCAGCGAGGAGCGCCGCTCGCTGCTCGCCATGTGGGGCGCCGAGATCATCCCCTCGCCCGCCGCCGGGGGCTCCAACACGGCCGTGCGCATGGCCAAGGAGCTCGCCGAGCAGCACCCCGACTGGGTGATGCTCTACCAGTACGGCAACCCCGACAACGCCGGCGCCCACTACGCGACCACCGGCCCCGAGATCCTCGCCGACCTCCCCGAGATCACCCACTTCGTCGCCGGGCTCGGCACCACCGGCACCCTGATGGGCGTCGGCCGCTACCTGCGCGAGCACAAGCCGGACGTGGCGGTCGTCGCCGCCGAGCCGCGCTACGACGACCTCGTCTACGGCCTGCGCAATCTCGACGAGGGTTTCGTGCCCGAGCTCTACGACGCCTCCGTCCTCACCACCCGGTTCTCCGTGGGCTCCGAGGACGCCGTCCGCCGCACTCGCGAACTCCTCACCGAGGAGGGAATCTTCGCGGGCATCTCCACCGGCGCGGTCCTCCACGCCGCGCTGGGCGTCGCCCGGAAGGCCGTACGGGCGGGGGAGCGGGCCGACATCGTCTTCATCGTCGCCGACGGCGGCTGGAAGTACCTGTCCACGGGCGTCTACACCGCCCCCACCACGGAAGAGGCCGTCGAGGCCCTCCACGGCCAGCTCTGGGCCTGACCCCGGTTCCGCCCCAACGCGCCGTCCGAGCGCGCCGGTCCGTAAAAAACAGAACTGTGCACGGGTGAACTTGCACTACCGATGTTGGGAAGCGGCTGACATCATCACGTAGGAGACGCGCATGAACTGTCCCGCATGTGGATCTTCGGACATGAGGCAACTCAACAATGGAAACTGGCAGTGCGGAAGCTGCGGCGCAGTCACGGCTGGATCGAGCGGCCTGGGATGCGCTCGCCCCTGAGACGCGTGAGCGGCTGGCGGCGTTCATGACGCCGGAGGTGTTCACGGTGACGGCCGGCAGCAAGGAGTCGGCCGAGCGCTTCCAGCGCTTCATGGACACGCTGGACCGCGCCGAGGCGCACCGGCCGCCGCTGTAGCCCGTCCGCCGCCCGTTCCCCGTTCCTTCCCGTTCTCCGTTCTTCACGTTCGCAGGGCCCCGATCGCGCCTCACCGGCAAGCGCGGCCGGGGCCCTGGCGCGTGCGGGCGCCACCGGCGCGACCCACGTCCGTCCTGGTGATTCCGCCCACACGCACCGTCCCGGAGGAGTCACGGCCCGTTCTCTCGCCTTACCCTCGACTGCACCGCATGGCCCCCCGTAACCGGCCCACGGAGGTTCAGGCCCGCATGAAGCTCACCGTCGTCGGATGCTCGGGCTCGTTCCCGTCCACGGAATCGGCCTGCTCGAGCTATCTGGTGGAGGCCGACGGCTATCGGATCCTCCTCGACATGGGCAATGGCGCCCTCGGCGAGCTGCAACGCCACATCGGTCTCTACGACCTCGACGCCGTGCTCCTGTCGCATCTGCACCCCGACCACTTCATCGACATGTGCGGCTACTTCGTCGCCCGCTACTACCGCCACGAGGGCGGCCGGGCCGACGCCATCCCGGTGTACGGCCCCGCGGACACCGAGCGGCGGCTGGTCACCGCGTACGGCGACGTCCCCGACGAGGCCTGCATGAGCGAGGTCTTCGACTTCCGGACCTTCAATCCCGGCACCTTCACCCTGGGCCCGCTGACCATCCGCACGGCCCGGGTGAGCCACCCCGTGGAGGCGTACGCCTTCCGGGTCGAGCACGGCGGCACGTCGCTGGTGTACTCGGGCGACACCGGCCCCTGCGAGGCCCTCCACGAGCTGGCCCGGGGCACGGACCTGCTGCTGTGCGAGGCGTCCTTCACCCACGGCAAGGAGGACATCCCCGACCTCCACCTCAACGGCCGGGAGGCGGGCGCGGTCGCCGCCGGCGCCGGGGCGGCCCGGCTGGTCCTCACCCACATCCCGCCGTGGACGGACCCCTTCACCAACCTCCGCGACGCGCGCTCGGTCTACGACGGCCCGGCGGAGCTGGCGCACGCGGGGGCGGTGTACGAGCTCTGATCCTCGTCGGTGATACGCCGAAGCCCCCGGAACACCTGACAGTTCCGGGGGCTTCGTGACGAGCGCTCGTCAGATCGTCACTTGACGTCCTCGAGCTGGCCCTCGGGCTCGCGGCCCGGGGTCGGGAGGTTGAACTTCGTGATCGCGAAGCGGAACACCACGTAGTACAGGGCGCCGAAGGCGAGGCCCACCAGGGCCAGCAGCCACGGCTTGGTGGCGATGCCCAGGTTGAGCACGAAGTCGATGGCGCCGGCGGAGAAGCCGAAGCCGTCCTTCATGCCGAGCGCCCAGGTCAGGGCCAGCGAGACACCGGTGAGGGCCGCGTGGATCGCGTAGAGGACCGGGGCGACGAACATGAAGGTGAACTCGATCGGCTCGGTCACGCCGGTGACGAACGCGGTGAGCGCGAGCGAGGTCATCATGCCGCCGACGACCTTGCGGTTCTCCGGGCGGGCGCAGTGGACGATCGCCAGGCAGGCCGCCGGGAGGGCGAACATCATGATCGGGAAGAAGCCGGTCATGAACTGTCCGGCGTTCGGGTCGCCGGCGAGGAAGCGGGCGATGTCGCCGTTCTTGCCGTGGAACTCGCCGGCCTGCAGCCAGGGGAAGGAGTTCAGCAGGTGGTGCATGCCGACCGGGATCAGGGCACGGTTGGCGACACCGAAGATGCCCGCGCCCACGGCGCCGGAGCCCACCAGCCACTCGCCGAAGTTGTGGAGACCCGCGCCGAGGACCGGCCAGATGAGGCCGAAGACGATGCCGATGAGCAGACCGGCGAAGGCCGAGAGGATCGGGACGAGACGGCGGCCGCCGAAGAAGCCCAGCCAGTCCGGCAGCTTCTTGCGGCTGTAGCGCTGGAAGAGCAGGGCCACGACCAGACCCATGACGATGCCGCCGAGCACACCGGCGTCGACCGGCTTCTCCACCATCACGATCTTGTTGTCGACCACCGTGGCGACCTTCGGCAGGTTGCCGTCGGTGAAGGTGGCCAGCACCTTCTGGAAGACCAGGTAGCCGGTGACGGCGGCCAGGGCGGTGGAGCCGTCCGACTTCTTCGCGAAGCCGATGGCGACACCGACGGCGAAGAGGAGCGCCATGTTGCTCAGCAGCGCGTTGCCGCCGGCCGACATATAACCGGCGATCTTGATGATGAACTCGGGGAACGACTTCCGGCCGAGCATGTCGTCATTGCCCAGGCGCACCAGCAGCGCGGCGGCCGGCAGGACGGCCACCGGCAGCATCAGGCTGCGACCGATACGCTGGGCGATCGCCATGGCGCCGGCGCCGAACTTCTTCTTCTGCTCCGGTGCGGCCTTTTCGGGCTTTTCAGCCTTCTCGGCCTTCCCGGCCTTTCCAGGCGCCTTCTTCGCCGCCTTGGCTGCCGTACTCATCGGATTCCTCCAGGTGAGGCGGGCGCTCGGGGGGAAGGGGGACGGCCCGCGATTTGGTCTACACCACTACTGGTTTAGACCTGTTGTAGCACGTGAGTCGGGCATAAAGGAATCCATCGTTCCAGGTGGCCTGGACCACAGACGTAAGGGCGGCGTGAGCGCTCAGCGCTGCGTCACGCCACCCTTACGGCACGTTGATTAACGCGGGGTTACCCGACGTTGTCCTTCTCGATCCGCTCCGCCAGCTCCTCCGGCTCACGGCCCGGCGTCGGGAGGTCGAAGAAGGTGATCGCGAACCGGAAGACCGCGTAATAGACGACGGCGAAACACAGCCCGATCGGGATGATCAGCCACGGTTTGGTCGCCAGCCCCCAGTTGATGACGTAGTCGATCAGGCCCGCCGAGAAGCTGAAGCCGTCGTGCACCCCCAGCCCCCACGTCACCGCCATCGAGACGCCCGTCAGCACCGCGTGGATCACGTAGAGCGCCGGCGCGATAAAGAGGAACGAGTACTCGATCGGCTCGGTGATGCCCGTGACCAGCGAGGTCAGGCCCACCGACAGCATCATGCCGCCCACCACCTTGCGGTGGTGCGGCCGGGCGCAGTGGGTGATCGCCAGTGCCGCCGCCGGCAGCGCGAACATCATGATCGGGAAGAAGCCCGAGGTGAACTGGCCCGCGTGGGGGTCGCCCGCCAGGAACCGGTTGATGTCGCCGTGCACCACCGTGCCGTCCGGCTTGGTGAACGAACCGAACTGGAACCAGACGAACACGTTCAGGAACTGATGCAGGCCGATCACCAGCAGAGCCCGGTTGGCCACACCGAAGATGCCCGCACCCCACGAGCCCAGATCCGACAGCCACTGGCTGAAGCTCGTCAGACCACGCCCCACCGGCGGCCAGATCCACAGACACAGCGCGGCGAAGGCGATCGCCACGAACGCCATGATGATCGGCACCAGCCGGCGGCCGTTGAAGAACCCCAGCCAGTCCACCAGCCGCACCCGGTGAAAACGCTGCCAGAACCACGCCGCCAGCAGCCCGATCACGATCCCGCCGAACACCCCCGGGTTCTGGTACGTCGCCGGGCCCGCCGGCCCGGCCGTCCCCACGCACACCCCGCTCAGCAGCCCCAGCCCCGTGAAGGTGCCCCCGCCCGGACACGTTTCCGGGAACTGGTGCACCACCGCGTAATAGACGAGGAAGCCCGTCACCGCCGCCAGCGCCGTCGAACCGTCCGCCTTCTTCGCCATCCCGATCGCCACACCCACCGCGAAGAGCAGCGGCAGCCCCAGCGAGGAGTCCAGCAGCGCCCCGCCCGCCCCGGCCATCACCTTGGCGACGTCCGTCCACCCCAGGCCGTCCTTGCCGAAGACGTCCGGCTGACCGAGCCGGTTGAGGATGCCGGCCGCCGGCAGCACCGCGATGGGCAACTGGAGGCTGCGGCCCATCTTCTGCAGCCCCTGGAACAGCCCCTGCGACCACTTCTTCCGGGGCGCCGCCGCGGCGACCGAACTCATCTGCGTCCTCCGGCTGCTGGCATACTGGTGTAGACCACTTATGGGCGGTGAGGCCCCCGGAACGCAGTCCCGGGTGGTCGCCATCTTTCGTGAGATGGCGGACATACGCCCGCATAGTTGGGCTATACGTGGAATACCGTGTGAAAGCCGGTCGGCGAGATCGCCGAGGGGCCGAGACAACCAGGAGTGCACATGGCCAGCAAGGCTGAGAAGATCGTCGCCGGCCTCGGCGGCATCGACAACATCGAGGAGATCGAGGGCTGCATCACCCGTCTCCGCACCGAGGTCAAGGACCCCGAGCTCGTCGACGAGGCCGCGCTCAAGGCCGCCGGCGCCCACGGCGTCGTCAAGATGGGCACCGCCATCCAGGTCGTCATCGGCACCGACGCCGACCCGATCGCCGCCGACATCGAAGACATGATGTGAGCTGAGCCACGCGCTCCCCGCGAGGGCCCTGTTCCGGTTGCTCCCTCAACCGGAACAGGGCCCTCTGCCGTTGCGGATAGGCTCACACCCATGTCTCGCATCGACGGCCGTACCCCCGACCAGCTCCGCCCCGTGACCATCCAGCGCGGCTGGAGCAAGCACGCCGAAGGCTCCGTCCTCGTCTCCTTCGGCGACACCAAGGTCTTCTGCACCGCCAGCGTCACCGAAGGCGTCCCGCGCTGGCGCAAGGGCTCCGGCGAGGGCTGGGTCACCGCCGAATACGCGATGCTGCCCCGCTCCACCAACACCCGAGGCGACCGCGAATCCGTCCGCGGCAAGATCGGTGGCCGCACCCACGAGATCTCCCGCCTCATCGGCCGCTCCCTGCGCGCCGTCATCGACTTCAAGGCCCTCGGCGAGAACACCATCGTCCTCGACTGCGACGTCCTCCAGGCCGACGGCGGCACCCGCACCGCCGCCATCACCGGCGCCTACGTCGCGCTGGCCGACGCCATCACCTGGGCCCAGGGCAAGAAGCTCATCAAGCACGGCCGCAAGCCGCTCACCGGCACCGTCTCCGCCGTCAGCGTCGGCATCGTCGACGGCGTCCCCCTCCTCGACCTCTGCTACGAGGAGGACGTCCGCGCCGAGACCGACATGAACGTCGTCTGCACCGGCGACGGCCGCTTCGTCGAGGTCCAGGGCACCGCCGAGGCGCAGCCCTTCGACCGCGACGAGCTCAACAACATCCTGGACCTCGCCGTCGCCGGCTGCGCCTCGCTCGACGCGGCCCAGCGCGAGGCCCTGGCCCGCACGCTGTAAGCGGGCCCGGCCGCCCGGGGGCATCGCCGGAGCCCCCGGGATAATCGGCACCATGAAGCGCCTGATCCTCGCCACCCGCAACGCCAACAAGGTCACCGAGCTCCGCGCGATCCTCGCCGGCGCCGGCCTCGACGTCGAACTCGTCGGCGCCGACGCCTACCCCGAGATCCCCGACGTCAAGGAGACCGGCGTCACCTTCGCCGAGAACGCCCTCCTCAAGGCCCACGCCCTGGCGCAGGCCACCGGCCACCCCGCCGTCGCCGACGACTCCGGCCTCTGCGTCGACGTCCTGAACGGCGCCCCCGGCATCTTCTCCGCCCGCTGGGCGGGCCGCCACGGCGACGACAAGGCCAACCTCGACCTGCTCCTGGCCCAGCTCTCCGACATCGCGGAGGAGCACCGCGGCGCCCACTTCGCCTGCGCGGCGGCGCTGGCCCTGCCGGACGGCACCGAGCGCGTCGTAGAGGGCCGCCTGGAGGGCACCCTCCGCCACGAGCCGGCGGGCACGGGCGGCTTCGGCTACGACCCGATCCTCCAGCCGCTGGGCGAGACCCGCACGTGCGCGGAGCTGACGGCGGAGGAGAAGAACGCGATCAGCCACCGGGGGAAGGCGTTCCGGGGGCTGGTGCCGGTGGTGCGGGAGCTTTTGGGGTAAGAAAAATGGCCCGCGAATCGAAACGTCGATTCGCGGGCCATTTGCCGTGCGGCGGAAGGGATTCGAACCCTCAAGCCCTTTCACAGGCCACAGATCCTAAGTCTGCTGCGTCGCCACTGCGCCACCGCCGCTAGCCGCCAGACATGCTATCGGTCTGGCGGCTCCGGTGGCGACGGGTGCGCCGCTCGGCGCCGGACCCTGCGATGGTTCGTGTCGTTCACCGGCAGCCCCAGTGCGCGCATCACGTCGGCGAAGCTGGTCGCCTTGGCGACCGCCTCTCGCATGCGATCTTCAGGCAACGCCAGAACGCCCGTCGCGGAAGTGACTGATGTCGATGTTCAGCTCGCCGAGCATGCGCCTGAGCGCCGCGCGGGAGCCGCTGTCGTCCCCGATGCCGAGCGTTCGGGCCATCTCGCGGATGCTGCGCGCGGACGTAGCGGCGGCCCTCAGCTCCTGGTCGGTGAACGGCAGCTTGAGCTGAGGCCGGTTCAAGCCCGGGAAGTGGCTCACATCGATACCGGCGGCGTCGATCCGACGACGAATGAGCGAGAGCGTTCCCGAGGCCGGTGGCGCTCCCAGCTTCCGCACGACCTCACGCAGCGTCGTGGAAGTGGCGACGCCCGGGCGGCCGATCGGTTACGTGATCGATCCCCCCCCACACACGTCCGTACGCCCCGAAGGGAACGCGCGGGCGCATTTCTCCGTCAGTCAGAGCGGGGAAGGGGACAGGCCCGTGGACGAACAGCCGCCTGTGAGTGAGGAAGAGAGCCCGATGACCGACCGCACCGTGGCCCGCTGGGCGGGTTGGCGCAGCGTGGTGGCGATCCTGGTGGGGGTGGCCGTGCTGGTGGCGGGTGGGGTGTGGCTGGAGGGCGCCACGGACCGGGCGAGCATGGTGGACGAGGCGCCGAAGACCGCGGCGGCGCAGCGGTCGGGGGCCGAGGGTTCGCAGGTGGAGGCCGAGGATTCGGCGGCGCGGGAGTTGCCCGGGGTGCGGGACTGCGGGATGGGCGAGCCGGTGCAGGAGCCGACGATCATCACGCTGGACTGTTCGACGTCGGGCCGGGTGGCCAGTGGTATCCGCTGGGACGCCTATACGGAGGACGGTGCGAACGGCAGCGGTGTCGTGCAGGTGTCGGGCGGGGCGTCGGGGGCGGCGGCGAAGTCGTTCCAGGCGAAGCTGCGGCTGTACGGGCCGAAGGAGGTCGACGGTTCGGTGGCGTTCACCGCGCTGGAGGTCGTTTATACGGGTGCCACCCCTTCCGGTGAGCACCGAGAGGTTCTTCCGATCGCGTGATGGGTATTCGTGGGCGGATCGCGTTCGCGATCTCTTTCGTCACCGCGTTGGCCGTGGTGGTCCTGGGTGTGGCCGTGCACCACATCTCGGGGCTGGAGCGTGACCGGCAGGCGAAGGCGTATCAGGACGGGTTGCTGAGTTCGGCGCTGCAGATCTATCAGCGGGACGGGACGCTGGCGCTGGGGGCGCAGCTGGACGATTCGACGTTGCCGTTCACGTTGTCGCAGGCGGTGGCGCGGGGGCAGTCGGGTACGTACATCAGCGGTGGTGAGGATCCGCGGGTGTGGGCGGCGACGGGGGTGGCCGGGGACCGGGTGTTGTCGATCTCGGCGTCCTATCCGGCGCGTGATCCGTTGCAGCGGGCGCTGGACAAGGCGCTGGTGGTGGCGGGTGCCGCGACGGTGGCGTTGATGGCCGTGGTGGCGTGGTTCGTGGCGCAGGGGTTGTCGCGGCGGTTGCGGTTGAGCGCGGCGGCGGCGCGGCGGATCGCGGCGGGGGAGACCCTGGACGCGGGGGCGCTGGGCGGTGGTGGCCGGGACGAGGTCGCGGAGCTGGGCCGGTCGGTGCATCAGATGGCGACGTCGTTGGCGGCGCGGGTGTCGGCGGAGCGGCAGTTCACGGCGGATGTGGCGCATGAGTTGCGGACGCCGGTGGCGGGGCTGGTGGCGTCGGCGGAGTTGTTGCCGCATCCGCGGGCGGTGGAGATGGTGCAGGAGCGGGCGCAGACGATGCGGGCGCTGGTGGAGGATCTGCTGGAGGTCTCGCGGCTGGACGCGGGGGTGGAGAGCGCGCAGCTGGACGCGGTGGAGCTGCCGTCGTTGGTGCGCGGGATCGTGAAGCGGGCGCGTGGTCAGCGGGGTGTGGACGATGTGGCGGTCGAGGTGGTCGGCGAGGGCCGGATCGTGGCGACGGACGCGCGTCGGGTGGAGCGGATCCTGGTGAACATCCTGGCGAACGCGGCCAAGCACGGCCGGCCGCCGATCGAGATCACCGTGGACGGGACGCGGATCGTGATCCGGGACCACGGGGACGGTTTTCCGCCGGGTCTGGTGGATCAGGGGCCGCGGCGGTTCCGTACGGCCGCGCCGGAGCGGGGCACGGGGCATGGCCTGGGGCTGACGATCGCGGTGGGGCAGGCGGCGGTGCTGGGCGCCCGGCTGGTGTTCGGTTCGGCGCCGGGTGGTGGCGCCCAGGCCGTCCTCGACCTGCCGGAGGCCGAGGACGTGCCGGAGGGCGATCGTCCGGTGTGCCGGGGCGCGCTGGCGCCGGGGGCTACAGCCCCAGGTCCTTGATGACCTTGGCGACGTGGCCGGTGGCCTTCACGTTGTAGAGGGCGCGCTCGACCTTGCCGTCCTCGTCGATGATGACGGTGGAGCGGATGACGCCGGTGACGGTCTTGCCGTAGAGCTTCTTCTCGCCGAAGGCGCCGTAGGCGGTGAGGACCTCCTTGTCGGGGTCGCCGAGGAGGGTGACGCGCAGGTTCTCCTTCTCGCGGAACTTGGCGAGCTTCTCGGGCTTGTCGGGGGAGATCCCGATGACGTCGTAGCCGTGGCCGGCGAGGAAGTCGAGGTTGTCGGTGAAGTCGCAGGCCTGCTTGGTGCAGCCGGGGGTGAGTGCGGCGGGGTAGAAGTAGACGATGACCTTGCGGCCCTTGTGGTCGGCGAGCGACACCTGCTTGCCGTCCGCGTCGGGCAGGGTGAAGGCGGGGGCGGTGTCGCCGGTCGTAAGGCGCTCGCTCATGGCTCTCCTCGACAGATGGTGGTTATGGTCCCGAGGGTAGCCAGG
This sequence comes from Streptomyces sp. L500, assembly GCF_054551825.1. NCBI lineage: Bacteria > Bacillati > Actinomycetota > Actinomycetes > Kitasatosporales > Streptomycetaceae > Streptomyces > Streptomyces sp. L500. The sequence goes on along the minus strand of NZ_JBTOLC010000020.1, from coordinate 42,844 downwards.
TCACGGTTCGGGGGTGCCGCGGGGCGGTGGCCCCGGGGAGCTGACAGACTGTAGTCATCACTCTTCATCATTCTTATCGACATCGACGGGACGGAGGCAGCGCGGTGGCGGAAGCCAGGACCCCTGCGCAGATCGAGGCGGACATCGACCGCCGGCGGCAGGAGCTCGCCGTTGTGCTCGACGAGATCGGGGTGCGGATGCACCCGAGCACGATCATCGGGGACGCCCGGGCGAAGGTGACCTCGAAGGTGGACCATGTGGCGGGCCGGGCCTGTGTGGCGGCCAGCCGGGTCGTCTCCGAGGTGCGCTCCCGTTTCGTCACCGAGGAGGGCGAGCCGCGTCTGGAGCGGATCGTTCCGGTGGCGTTGGTGGCCGTGGGCGTGGTCGGTCTGCTGGTGTCGTCGTCGAAGTCGGGCGAGAAGGCCGCCAAGGCCGCCAAGGCGTCGGGCCGCCGCAAGCGCTAGCGGTGGCCGGTTCGGGCCGGATGACCGCCCAGTGGCCTCGGTGCGGCCTTCGGGCAGGTACGGTCGTGGCGTGAGTACGAATACCACCCACGACAAGCTGCCCATCCGGATGCTCCACGACCGGGTTCTGGTCCGGACCGACATTCCCGAGGGCGAGCGCCGGTCCACCGGCGGGATCGTCATTCCGGCGACGGCGGCGGTGGGCCGCCGGCTGGCCTGGGCCGAGGTCGTCGCGGTCGGGCAGAGCGTGCGTACGGTGGAGCCGGGCGACCGGGTGCTGTACGACCCGGAGGACCGCGCCGAGGTCGAGGTCCGCGGGGTCGCCTATGTGCTGATGCGCGAGCGGGATCTCCACGCGGTGGCCGCGGAGCGGCTGGAGGGGTCCGAGGACTCCACGGGGCTGTACCTGTAGTTGCTACGCTCGTAGGGAACCCGACGAGACGCGCCGTACCGGGTCAGGACAAGACGACGCACCCCTGGAGAGTCGTTTCCACCGGAGGTGCCGTCATGGCATGGGTCCTGCTCGCTGTCGCCGGTCTGCTTGAAGTCGGCTGGTCGATCGGCATGAAGTACACCGAGGGTTTCACGCGGCTGTGGCCGAGTGTGTTCACGGTCGCGGGCATCGCGGCGAGCATGTTGTTGCTGGCCCAGGCCGCGCGGACGCTGCCCATCGGCACGGCGTACGGCGTCTGGGTCGGCATCGGCGCGGCCGGGGCGGCGGTGCTCGGCATGGTGGTGCTGGGTGAGCCGGCGACCGCCGCGCGGATCTTCTTCATCGTGTTGTTGCTGGTGGCCGTGGTCGGCCTGAAGGCGACCTCCGGCCACTGACGGGCGCTGCCCGGTCGCTCTCAGTACTCGTACCCCAGCAGATCGCCGTGGCGGTCCGACTTGCCCTCGCCCGGTGGGCCGAAGGTCGGCGGGCCGGGCGGGGTCGGGAAGCCCGGCGGGGTCGGCGGGGGCGCCGGGATCGTCGGCGGCAGGGTGGGCACCGGGAGGGTCGGCGGGCCGGTCGGCGGGGCCGTGGACGGTGGTCCGGTGGGCGACGGGGGCGCGGTCGTCGGCTCGGGCTCCAGCGTCGGCGGGGTCGCGCCGTTCTCGAGTTCCAGGTCGAAGTCGGTGGCCTCGGTGCCCTCCAGGGCCTGCGCGGTGTAGGCGCCCCAGATCTGGGCCGGGTAGCCGCCGCCGTTGACGCGGTCCTCGCCCGTGGCGCCGTAGAGCGGCTTCTGGTCGCCGGTGTCGGGGTCCTGGCCCATCACGGCGACGACGGTGGCGAGGTCGGGGGTGTAGCCCGCGAACCAGGCGGCCTTGTCCTCCTCGGCCGTGCCCGTCTTGCCGGCCGCCGGGCGGCCCGCCGACTGGGCGCGGCGCCCGGTGCCGGCCTCCACGACGCTCTGGAGGATGGACGTGGTGGTGTCGGCGGCCTCGCGGGAGACGGCCTGCCGGGTGTCCTCGCCGTCCGGGAGCTGGACCTCCTCGCCGCCCTTGGAGATCTTCTCCACCAGCGTGTAGGGGCCGTGCCGGCCGTGGTTGGCGAGGGTGGCGTACGCCTGGGTCATGTCCAGGACGCTGGCGGTGGCGGGGCCGAGCGCGATGGAGGGCGTGGCGGTGAGGTCGGGGGTCTTCTCGGGGACGCCGAGGGCGACGGCGGTGTCCTTGACCTTGCCGGGGCCGACGTCCTGGGCCATCTGCGCGTAGACGGCGTTGACGGACAGGTCGGTGGCCCGGGTGACGGTGATGTGGGGGTAGGAGTAGCCGTCCTCGTTCTCGGGGGCGTAGCCGACGGGGCCGTTCGGGCCCTGTACGGGGCGCTTGTTGGTGCCGTCGTAGACGGTGTTCGGGGTGATGGTCTGGCCGGCGAGGGTGGTGGCGTGGTTGTCGACGGCCGAGGTGAAGACGAACGGCTTGAAGGTGGAGCCGACCTGGTAGTCGCGGCGGGTGGCGTTGTTGACGTACTGCTTGGTGTAGTCGATGCCGCCGTAGAGGGCGACGACCTTGCCGGTCCTGGGGTCGATGGAGGCGCCGCCGGCGCGGACGTAGCGGTCGACCTTGCGGGTGTCGCTGAGTTCGCTCATCAGCTGGTCGCGGACGGCGGCGACGAAGGCGTCCTGCTTCTTCTTCTCGATGGTGGTGGTGATGCGGTAGCCGCCGGTGGCGAGGGTGTTCTCGTCGACGATCTTGTTGCTGGTGAGGTAGTCCTTGACGGCCTCGACGAGGTAGCCGCGCTGGCCGGACATGCTCAGGCGGGGCTTGGTCTTGCCGGGGGTGGGGAAGGTGATCGCGGCCCGGTCGGCGGGGCTGAGCCACTTCTTCTTGACCATGCCGTCGAGGACGTAGCGCCAACGGGCCTCGGCGCGCGGTCTGTTCTCGGGGTGGGCGCCGACGTCGTAGGCGCTGGGGGCGTTGAGGAGGGTGGCCAGATAGGCGCCCTCGGCGGTGGTGAGTTTGTCCGAGTCCTTGCTGTAGTACGCCTGGGAGGCGGCCTGGATGCCGTAGGCGTTGCGCCCGAAGTAGCTGGTGTTGAGGTAGCCCTCGAGGATGTCGTTCTTGCTCTCCTCGCGGTCCAGCTTGATGGCGATGAAGAATTCCTTCACCTTGCGGCTGATGGTCTGTTCCTGGCCCAGGTAGTAGTTCTTGACGTACTGCTGGGTGATGGTGGAGCCGGACTGCTTGCCCTTGCCGGTGACGGTGTTCCAGGCGGCGCGCAGCATGGCCTCGGGGTTGACGGCGGACTCGGAGTAGTAGTCGCGGTCCTCGGCGGCGAGGACGGCGTGCTGGACGTTTCTGGGGACCTTGCTGAGCGGCACGCTCTCGCGGTTGACCTCGCCGTCGCGGGCGAGCTGGGAGCCGTCGGAGTAGAGGAAGACGTTGCTCTCGGCGGTGGCGGCCTTGTTGGCCGGGGGGATGTTCACGAGCATGTAGCCGGCGATCAGGCCGCCGACGATGATCAGCACGATCAGCAGGAAGCCGCCGAGGACCATCCGCCAGGTGGGTACGAGCCGGCGCCAGCCCGTCCGGCGGGGGCGCGCGGGCCGGCCGTTCCGGCCGGGGCCGTCGCCCGGCCCGGCGGGCGGCGCGCCGTGCGCCGGGCCCCTGGGGGCCCAGCCCGGCGGCGCGTGGCCGCGTCCGGCGGGACGCCGCTGTGACTGCTCGTCGCTCATGTCTTAGGGACTCCTCGGCCGCCGCCGGGGTTGTGCCGCCTCGGCGGAGGGGTGTCGTCTCGGGCGGGTCCGGACTGCGTCGTACGCCCCGGAGGACACTGTCGCATCATGCGTTCCGGCGGAAGGGCCCAGCGCACCGTTGGGAGGCCCGGAAGGGCCGTTCGGGCCAGTCCGACCACTCCATGGAGTGAAAATCCGTGGTTCCTGGACGTGGTGTGCGGCTAGGCTCCCGCACTTCGGGGTGCGACGGCCCGAAGCGTCCGGACCCGGATCGGGGACATGCGGCGACGTTCAACCGGGTTCAACGAGCGGGGGGTCGGTAGGATGCGGTTGTACGCGGCGGTCGCGGTCAGCGGCTTCCGGCGGCACGCCACGTACCGGGTGGCCACGGCCGCCGGGGTGTTCACCAACACCGTCTTCGGCTTCATCCTCGCGTACACCTACATCGCGCTGTGGAACGAGCGTCCCCACCTGGGTGGTTACGGCCGGGAGCAGGCGCTGACGTTCGTGTGGACGAGCCAGGCGCTGCTGGGTGCGGCATGCCTGATCGGCGGGGGATTCCAGGAGGAGTTGCAGGAGCGGATCCGGTCCGGGGACATCGCCGTGGACCTCTACCGGCCGGCCGATCTGCAGCTGTGGTGGCTGGCGAGCGACCTGGGCCGGGCGTTCTTCCAGTTGCTGGGGCGGGGTGTGGTCCCGCTGGCCGTGGGCGCGCTGTGCTTCGAACTGGCGCTGCCGGGGCTGTCCTTGACCTGGGCCGCCTTTCTGCTGTCGGTGCTGCTGGGTCTGCTGGTGAGTTTCGGACTGCGGTATCTGGTGGGGCTGTGTGCCTTCTGGCTGCTGGACGGGGCGGGGGTCAACATGGCGTTCGCCCTGCTGAGCATGTTCTTCTCCGGGACGCTGCTGCCGCTCAACGTCTTCCCGGGCGTCTTCGGCGAGGTCGCGCGGGTGCTGCCGTGGTCGGCGATGCTGCAGGTGCCGGTGGACGTCCTGCTGGAGCGGCGGACCGGCGCGGGGCTGGCGGGGGCGCTGGGGTTCCAGGCGGCGTGGGCGGTGGCGCTGCTGCTGGCGGGGCGGGCGCTCCAGACGGCGGCCACCCGCAAGGTGGTGGTCCAGGGTGGCTGAGGCGGAGGCGTACGCGCGCGGGCTCTCGCACGTCCGTGACGGGGTGCGTGCCTACGGGCTCGTCGTGCGGATGTGGGTGCGCTCGACGATGGCGTACCGCGTGTCGTTCGTGATGATGACGGTCGGCAACTTCGCGGCGACGGTCCTGGACTTCGTCGCGATCGCGTTCATGTTCTCCCACATCGACGCGCTCGGCGGGTTCACGCTGCCGGAAGTGGCCTTCCTCTACGGCACGACGAGTGTGTCCTTCGGGCTCGCGGATCTCGTCCTGGGCAATCTGGACCGGGTCGGGCGGCGGGTGCGCGACGGGACGATGGACACGCTGCTGACCCGCCCCGCGCCGGTCCTGGCGCAGGTGGCCGCCGACCAGTTCGCGCTGCGCCGGCTGGGCCGGGTGACGCAGGGCGGGCTGCTGCTGGGGTGGTCGCTGGCGCGGCTGGACGTGGCGTGGACGCCGGTGACGGTGCTGCTCGTGCCGGTGATGCTGGTGGCCGGTGCGGTGATATTCGGGGCGCTGTTCGTGGCGGGTGCGGCCTTCCAGTTCCGGGCGGTCGACGCGGCCGAGGTGCAGAACGCGTTCACCTACGGCGGGACGACGCTGCTGCAGTACCCGCCGTCGGTGTTCGCCAGGGACCTGGTGCGCGGGGTGACGTTCGTGGTGCCGCTGGCCTTCGTCAACTGGCTGCCGGCGCTGAGGGTGCTGGGGCGGGACGATCCGCTGGGGCTGCCGGGCTGGGTGGACTTCGCGTCGCCGCTGGTGGCGCTGGTGTGCTGGGTGCTGGCGGGGCTGGCCTGGCGGGCGGGGCTCAGGGGCTATCGAAGTACGGGGAGTTGACGGACGCGGTGGATGATCTGATCCTTCTGGAAGGCGTCGAGAAGGTCTTCGACGTACGCCGCCGGGCGGGTTTCCTGCGGCGGGAGCGGCACCAGGTGCGCGCGGTGGACGGCATCGGCTTCCGCGTCCCACGCGGGGAGATGGTCGGCTACATCGGGCCGAACGGCGCGGGCAAGTCCACCACGATCAAGATGCTGACGGGCATCCTGACGCCCAGCGCGGGCCGGCTGCGCGTCGCGGGCATCGACCCCTCCCGCGACCGCTCGCGGCTGGCGCGCCGGATCGGGGTCGTCTTCGGGCAGCGCACCACGCTGTGGTGGGACCTGCCGCTGCGGGATTCCTACGGGCTGGTGCGCCGCATGTACCGGGTTCCCGACGCCCGTTACCGGGCCAATCTGGAGCGCTGCGTGGAGCTCCTCGACCTCGGGGAGCTGCTGGACGTGCCGGTGCGGCAGCTGTCGCTGGGGCAGCGGATGCGCGGGGACATCGCGGCGGCCCTGCTCCACGACCCCGAGGTGCTCTACCTCGACGAGCCGACCATCGGACTGGACGTGGTGAGCAAGGCCAAGGTGCGGGAGTTCCTGCGGGACGTGAACGCCGAGCGCGGGATGACGGTGCTGCTGACGACCCATGACCTGACCGACATCGAGCAGCTGTGCGAGCGGGTGATGGTCATCGACCACGGCCGGCTGGTCTACGACGGCGGGCTGGACGGCCTCCACGCCAAGGGGGAGAGCGAGCGGACGCTCGTCGTCGACCTGGAGCGGGAGTTCCCGCCCATCACGGGCGTACCCGGGGCCCGGGTGGTGCGGGTCGAGGGGCCGCGCCAGTGGCTGGCGTTCGCCGCCACCCACAGCGCGGCGACGGTCGTGGCGGCGGTGGCCGAGCGCTATCCGCTGGTGGACCTGTCGGTGCGGGAACCGGACATCGAGCAGGTCATCGCCCGCATGTACGCCGAGAGGTGACGACGGCGCGCTGTGGTCATCCGGCCCGGCCATCTAATCTGTCCGCCATGATGAGCGAACTTCCTGAGATGCGGGCCTCCGACGCGGAGCGCGAACGGATCGCCGAGGTCCTGCGCGAGGCCGTCGCCGAGGGCCGGCTGACCATGGAGGAGTTCGAGGAGCGCCTGGACGCCGCCTACAAGGCCCGTACCCACGCCGAGCTGACGCCGCTGGTGCGGGATCTGCCGGTGGCCCCGGACGCCGGGCGGGCGGCCGTCGCGCCGGTGCCGGCGGGCGGGGGCGGCTGGGCGGAGCGCGTCGGCGGGTCCGCCACGTCCACCTGGGCGATGGCGATCTGGGGCGGCTTCAGCCGGGCGGGCCGCTGGACCGTGGGGCGGCGCTTCACCGCCTTCACCATGTGGGGCGGCGGGAAGATCGACCTGCGCGAGGCCCGCTTCGAGGACCGCGAGGTCGTCATCCGGTGCTTCGCCCTCATGGGCGGCATGGCCGTCGTCGTGCCCCCGGACCTCGATGTGGAGGTGCGCGGCATCGGCATCATGGGCGGCTTCGGGGACAGGGCGACCGGGCCCGGTACGCCCGGCTCGCCCAAGGTGCGGGTCACCGGTCTGGCGCTGTGGGGCGGCGTCGGGGTCGAGCGCAAGGCGACCCGGGCCGAACGGGAGCGGCTGCGCGAGCAGAAGCGGCTGGAGTGGGAGGACCGGCGGCACGGCGGGGGCAAGAGCCTCGGATAGCCGTCGGCCGGGCGTCACAGCGCCGCCCTGACCTCCCCCTTGAGCACGCCGAGGTCCAGCGCCCGGGCCATCACCAGATAGCCGGCGTCGTTCGGGTGGAGATGGTCCCCGCAGTCGTACACCGGGAGGAGCCGCTGCGGGTCGGCCGGGTCGCGCAGCACCCGGTCGAAGTCGACGACGTCGTCGAAGACGCGCCCCGAGCGGATCTCGGCGTTGAGGCCCCGCCGGACGAGCTCCTGGTCCGGCCCGGTGCCCGTCCGCCCGCCGAAGGGCGACAGCGTCGCGCCCGTCACCCGCAGCCCGCGCTCGTGCGCCCGCTCGACCAGCGTCCGCAGGCCCGCCGCGATGCGCGCGGAATCGGTCTGGCGGGGGAGGCGCAGGATGTCGTTGACGCCGAGCTCGACGACGACGGCGCGCACGCCCGTGCGGGAGAGCACATCGCGGTCGAAGCGGTCCAGGGCGCTGGGATTGTTCACGGCGGAAGAACCCATTCCGCCGAGGAGGACGCGATTGCCGCTGATGCCCTCGTTGAGGACGCCCAGGCGCGGGGCGCCGGGCTCGGTGCGCAGCCGGCCGGCGAGGTAGTCGGTCCAGCGGTGGTCGGCGCCGATGGTGGCGGAGACGCCGTCGGTGATGGAGTCGCCGAGGGCCACCACCGCGCCCGTGGCCTCGGTGGTCCAGACGTCGACGGCCGTCGCGTAGCGCCAGAACAGGCTCTTCGCGGTGAACGCGGCGCCGCCCGCGTCCTGCGTCCGGTCGCCGGAGGCGAGGTAGGAGATCTGCCGGGCGTGCGGGTGGATCGTCACCGGGCCGGCCGGGCGCGAGACGTAGGTGCTGATCAGCAGGTCGGCGGGGGCGGCGAGGGCGAGGCGGACCGGGTCGCTGTAGGTCGCCCGCCCGGCCGGGACGGTCACCGACCGCTCCCCGCCGAACGTCAGCTCCCGCATGCCGCCCGGTGCCGCCTCCGGGCCGCCGGGGGTCGCGGCGAGGGCGAGCGAGGCATGGTCGACGGTCAGCGGGGCGCCGCCGAAGAGGTTGGAGAGCTGGACGCGGGCCATGCCGCCACCGAGCGTGGTGTGCACCACATTGCGGATGGAGCGGCCGGGATAGCCGCGCTCGGTGCCCGGTTCGGCGGCGGCCGGGGACGCCGACCAGGCGCCGATCCAGCGCCCGGTGGCGGCCGGCGCGGCCGGGCGCGGGGACCGCGGCGCCCGGCCGGCCGGGCCGTCCGCTCCGCCCACGCCGGTGAATATCGCCACCGAGGCGGCCACGACCAGGGCCAGCAGCGCGGCCAGCAGGGCGTGGGCCGCGCCACGGGACAGGGGCGGACCGTTCATCGCGGACAACTCCCGGGGACACATCGACGGCGGGCGACGGCCGGACGCGGGGAACGACGCGGGGAACTCTTCGTCCGTTCCCCGAGTACGTCGGGTAGGGACAATGCACAGCGAGGACAGTCGGAACGGGTGGTGTCGATGAAACGGTTCCATGAAGAGGAGCCGGCTGCCGCCGGGGGCGGCGCGAATGCCGCCGATGGAGTGATGCTGCCCGGGCCGGCGGCCGGATTCACCTACAGCGCGGCGGACGAGGAGAAACGGCGCGGCGTGCGCCGGATGAAGGCCCTCGCGACGGGGCTGCTGCTGACCGTGGCCCTGGTGTACGCCCTCGCGAAGTGGGCGCAGTCCGCCGGCGCGGGCGGCTGGGCCGGGTACGTGGCGGCCGCCGCCGAGGCCGGCATGGTCGGCGCGCTGGCCGACTGGTTCGCGGTCACCGCGCTCTTCCGGCGGCCCATGGGCCTGCCCATCCCGCACACGGCGATCATCCCCACCAAGAAGGACCAGCTGGGCCAGAGCCTGGGCGAGTTCGTCGGCGAGAACTTCCTCTCCGGCGACGTGGTGCGGGTGCGGCTGCGGGCCGTCGGCATCGGCTCCCGGCTCGGCGCCTGGCTGTCCGACCCCGCGCGCGCCGACCGGGTCACCGCCGAGCTGGCCACCGCCCTGCGCGGCGCCCTGACCGTGCTGCGCGACTCCGACGTCCAGGCGGTCGTCGGCGAGGCCATCACCCGGCGCGCGGACGCCGTCGAGATCGCCCCCGGCATCGGCGCGACCCTGGAGAAGGTCGTCGCCGACGGCGGCCACCACCGGGTCGTCGACCTGGTGTGCGTCCGGGCCCACGACTGGCTCGTCACCCACAGCGACTCCGTCATGTCCGCCGTCACCGGCGGCGCGCCCGGCTGGACGCCGCGCTTCGTCGACCGCAAGGTCGGCGAACGCGTCTACAAGGAGCTGCTGCGCTTCGTCACCGAGACGCGCGACATGCCGGACCACCCGGCGCGCGGCGCGGTCGACCGCTTCCTGACCGACTTCGCCCGCGACCTCCAGTCCGACGAAGACACCCGGGCCCGGGTGGAGCGGCTCAAGTCCGAGGTGCTGGGGCGTGGTGAGGTCCAGGACGTGATCGCCTCGGTCTGGTCCTCGGTCCGCGCGATGATCGTCGCCGCCGCCGAGGACGAGCGCAGCGAGCTGCGGCTGCGCACCCGCGCCTCGATCCTCTCGCTGGGCGCCCGGATGACGGAGGACGAGCGGCTGCGCCGGAAGGTCGACGGCTGGCTGGAGGACGCGGCCGTCTATGTGGTGACGACCTATCGGGACGAGATCACCGCCCTGATCACGGACACGGTGGCGGGCTGGGACGCGGAGCACACCTCCCGCAAGATCGAGGCCCACATCGGCCGGGACCTCCAGTTCATCCGCATCAACGGCACGGTGGTGGGCGCCCTGGCGGGCCTGCTGATCTACACGGCGTCCCGGCTGCTGGGGGCGTGAGCCGTGTCATCGGGGGCGTGAGACCCGGGAAGCGCGCCCCCACCCCCTAGGGTCGGGGGCGTGCTGAAGAAACGTCCCCATCTCCTGTGGCTCCTGGGCCCCTACGTGCTCTACCTGGCAGCCCTGCCCCTCGTGGACCGCGTCCGTCCCACCGTCCTGGGCCTGCCCTTCCTCTTCTTCTGGCTGCTCCTGGCCACCCTCCTCACGCCCGTCGCCGTCTTCCTCGCCTGGCGCGGCGACCGCGCGCGGGGGCGGGCATGAGCGGGAACGCCGCCGTCGCCTCGGCGATCTTCGGCGTCTTCATGCTCCTGACCGTCGCCCTCGGCCTGCTGGCCGTCCGGGGGCACGGCCGCGGCGGCGGGCTCACCGAGTGGTCGGTGGGCGGCCGCAGCCTGGGCACGGTCTTCATCTGGGTGCTGATGGCGGGCGAGGGCTACACCAGCTTCAGCTACCTCGGCGCGGCGGGCTGGGGCTACAACTACGGCGCGCCCGTCCTCTACGTCGTCGCCTACCTCTCCTGCGGCTACGCCATCGGCTACGTCGTCGGCCCGACGCTGTGGGCCTACGCCCGCCGCCACGGGCTCGTCAGCATCACGGACATGGTGGCCCACCGCTACGGCCGCCCGTGGGTGGGCGCGCTGGTGGCGGTCCTGGCGACGGTGTGCCTGCTGCCGTACATCCAGCTGCAGATCACGGGGATGGGGGTCGTCGTCTCGACGATCTCCTACGGCGCGATCAGCCTGAACTGGGCCTACTTCATCGCCTTCGCCGTGACCACCACCTTCGTGGTCGTGAGCGGCCTGCGCGGCAGCGCGTGGGTGTCCGTGCTCAAGGACGTCCTGGTCATCGGCACCCTCGGCTTCCTCGCCGTGTACGTCCCGCTGCACTACTTCGGCGGCTACGGCCCGTTCCTGGACCGGATGGTGGCGGAGAAGCCGGCCTGGCTGACCTTCTCCGGGCACGGCGGGAGCGGTATGGGCGGGGGCTGGTTCGTCACCACCAGCTTCCTCAACTCCCTGACGGTCGTCATCTTCCCGACGACCGTGGCGGGCTATCTGGGCGCCCGTAACGCCGACGCGCTGCGGCGCAACGCGATACTGCTGCCCTTCTACAACGTGCTGCTGTTCGTGCCGATGCTGCTGGGCATGGCGGCGATCTTCGTGGTGCCCGGGCTCACGGGCGCGGGCTCGAACCTGGCCCTGTTCAAGCTGGTGGTCGACTCGCTGCCGGCGTGGGCGGTCGGGGTGATCGGAGTGGCCGGAGCGCTCTCGTCGATCGTCCCCATGGCCGTGTTCATGCTGGTCATCGGCACGATGTGGGGGCGGAGCGTGCTGGGGGCGATCCCCCGGCTCGCACAGCGCCCGGAGCGGCAGACCGCGGCGGCGCGGATCGTGGTGGTCGGGGCGGGCGCGCTGGCGCTGCTGCTCACGTACACCGCGCCCAACACGCTGGTGCGGCTGTCGCTCATCTCCTACGAGGGCATGGCCCAGCTCGTGCCCATGATCCTGCTGGGGCTGATGTGGCGGAGGCTGACGCTGTGGGGCGCCCTGAGCGGCCTTGTGGTGGGCGGCACGCTGGTGTGCGCGCTGGTCTTCACCAAACACGACCCGGTGTGGGGGGTGAACGCGGGCGCCCTGGCGCTGGTGGCGAACGTGCTGGTGGCGCTGGCCGTCTCGTGGTGGGGGCCGCGACCGGGCCCGGCCGAGGCGGCCCGCCCCGACGACGAGGTCCTGGCCCGGGACCCGGGCCGCGATCCGGAGCCGGCCGACGCACGGGCCGGTGGCGTTGTCAGTGGCAGGGGCTAGTATCGACGGCAGTTGAGATGTGATCAGGTGTTCGCCTGATCGTGAGACGTGGTCGGCAAGGGGGGAGCTGTGGTGAACGTCGTCTTCCGTACGCACGTCGGCATGCTCCTCTTCCTGCTCGCCGAGCTGTGGCTGGCGCAGAGCGGGCTGAGCGGCCTGATGGCCTCGGTCGCCGTCGCCGTGGCCGCCTCCGTGGTGGCCACCGCGGCGCTGCTGCTGGCCGCCGTCGCCGCCCGGACGTCCGGCCCGCTCACCCCGACCCGGATACGCACGGCGATCCGGGACCGTGAGCTGCGGACGGCGTTCCTCGCCCAGCGCGATCCCGATGCCCGTGGCCGTCGGCGGCCCCGGGCGCCCGGCCGTCCCGTCCCGACGGCCGCGTAGGCGCGCCCACCCCGGCCCTTCCGCCCGTGGGGGTGCCCGCGCGGCTCGTCACACCGGATTCCTCGCCTCTTTTGGCTTCTGGCTTCGTTCGGTCACGACGGGACCCCGTGGAGGGCTCACTCGCCATGTCTTTCCTCTCACCGCTGTTCACCACTCTCGGTTCGCTTCTCACCCACCTCGCGGACGCGGTCGAACCGCTCTTCGGGGCCTCGGCCACGGCCGCCGCGATCGTGGTCCTCACCTGCTGCGTACGGCTCGCGCTGCTTCCGCTCGCCCGGTCGGCGGCCCGGGGCGAGCGCACCCGGGCCGAGCTCGCGCCCCGGCTGGCCGAGCTCAAGCGCAAGCACGGCAAGGACCCCGAGCGGCTGCGCGAGGAGGGCGCGAAGCTGTACGCGGAGACGGGGGCGTCGCCGCTGTCGGGCTGTCTGCCGACGCTCGCCCAGCTCCCGGTCTTCTATGTGATGTACCACCTGTTCTCCACCGGCGACGGCGGCGATCTGCTGGAGCACACCCTGCTGGGCGCCCCGCTCGGCGGCCGCTGGACGGGCGCGCTGGGCCACGGCGGAGTGTTCGGCGCCCAGGGGCTCGTCTACCTGGGGCTGTTCGCGCTGATCGCGGCCGTGGCCACGTGGACGTACGTCCGCAACCGCAAGGCCGCCGCCGCGCTGCCCGCGCCGGTCGCGGGCGACGAGCAGGTGCCGGGGATGGCGGCGATGGCGAAGGTGCTGCCGCTGCTGTCGTTCGGCACGCTGGTCACGGCCGGGGTGGTCCCTCTGGCGGCCGGGCTGTACCTGGCGACGACCACCACGTGGACGGCGGTCGAGCGGGCGCTGCTCCAGCCGCTGCGCACGCCGCGCGAGGCGGCGGCGGAGCGGGGCCCGAAGGCGCGGCCGTCCGCCGCCTAGCCATCCAGGGAAGAGGGCCAGGGGCCGAAAGGGGGCTTGTGGAGAGAGCCTCCGGTCCTGTTCGATCATGTGGGGGTGTGTGGCGATGAGACTGCTGAGGGTCGGGCCCGCCGGGGCCGAGCGCCCGGCGCTGCTGGAAGAGGACGGGACGCTGCGCGACCTGTCGCCCCTGGTGACGGACGTGGACGGGGCGCTGCTCGCCGACCCCGCGGCCCTCGCCCACATCCGGGCGGCCGTCGGGGCCCGGATACTGCCCGTCCTCGACCCGGCCGGGCTGCGCACCGGCCCGCCCCTGACCCGGATCGGCAAGATCGTGGGCATCGGGGTCAACTACCGCGATCTCGTCGTCCAGTCCCGGGTGGCGACACCGGCCGAGCCGGTGGTCTTCCTCAAGGCGCCCGACACGGTCGTCGGCCCGGACGACACGGTGCTGGTGCCGCGCGACAGCGTGAAGACGGACTGGGAGATCGAGCTGGGCGTCGTCATCGGCCGTACCGCGCGCTATCTGCGGACGGACGAGGAGGCGCTGGCGGCGGTCGCGGGCTACGTCCTCTCCCACGACGTCTCCGAGCGCGCGTACCAGAACGGGCGCAACGGCGGCCAGTGGGGCAACGCGTGGGGCAAGGGCAAGAACTACGAGACGTTCAACCCGCTGGGCCCCTGGCTGGTGACGGCCGATGAGATACCCGACCCACAGGCGCTGAGGATGCGCCTGTGGGTCAACGGCAGGCTGATGCAGGACTCCAGCACGGCGGAGCAGATCTTTCCGGTGGCCCATCTGGTGCGTCACCTGAGTCAGTACATGACGCTCCATCCCGGCGACGTCGTCAACACCGGCACCCCGGCGGGCGTGGCGCTGGCGCGGCCCGAGCCCAAGCCGTACCTGCGGGCCGGGGACGTGGTGGAGCTGGAGATCGAGGGACTGGGGCGGCAGCGGCAGCAGTTCAAGGCAGCCTAGCCCCGGCCACCGCGCCTCCTGGGCCGTCCGGGGGGACGGAGGCGTGTGCTGCGGGGATCCGTCCCCCCAGATAGGCATATTTTCGGATATGCACCCCATGCAGCACAAAGAATATGTGCGATGGCTCCGGGTGAACCGCCCGGCGGCCTCGGTGATGGCCCTGCTGTCCCTGATCGGGGGCGCGCTGCTGGCCTGCGCCTTCAGCATGATGGGCCCCGAGGAGTCGGCACCCGTGGCGGGCCCGGGGCCCTGCGTCCCGGGGACGTGCCCGGGCGCGTACCCCGAGCCGAACAACGGGCCCGTCACCAGCCGTGACAACGGCCTCAACATCTTCGTCGGCGGCGACTACACCGTGCGCCAGGCGGCGGCGGACGCCGAGGGACGGATCGTCGTGCTGGGCGACTTCGACGTCTCCAAGGCATCCGGGGTCCCGCCCGTCTACAACGTGGGCGTCGTCGGGACCGGCTCGCGGGTGCCGCCGGAGAACGGCTCGCCGTTCCTGCGGATCGGCGGCGACCTCAAGGTGGCCGCCGGGCAGCGGCTCGTCGCCGAGGAGGGCGCGGTCAGCGGGACCGTGGCGTACGCCGGGAGCGTCCACACCGGGACGGTCAGCCCCAAGGCCGTGCGCGACGTGGGCGCCGTCGCCCTCTACGGGCCCCTGCGCGAGGAGGTGACCTCCGCCAGCGGCTGCTACGCCTACGACCGGGGCGTGGCCCGCCGGAGCACCGGCACGGCCGTCAACCTGGGCGCCGCCACGGTCTTCACCGGCGACGGCCGCTCCCGCCTCCAGGTCTTCAACGCCCCCTTCGACCTGGTCGCGCCCGGCGGCGGCGCGCAGGAGCTGCTGTTCCGCGGCGTCCCGGACGGGGCGACCGTGCTCGTCAACGTCACCAACCCCGAGGGCGGCACGACCCGGGCGCTGAGCACGTCCTCCGGCAGGCTCGCCGGCGTGCGGCGCGAGCGGCTGCTGTGGAACTTCCCCGACGCGAAGGAGGTGCGGCTCACCGGCGCCGGCCAGCTGGACGGCACCGTGCTCGTCGGCCGGCGCTCCAGCGTCACGCGGGTCACCATGGCGGGCGTCAACGGGCGGTTCTTCACGGCCGGTTCGCTCATCCACGAGTCCGGCGCGGGCGCGGTCGGCCAGGCCCTCCACGCCTACCCCTTCGACGGCTCCCTCCCCGACTGCGGCACCACCGTGCCCGCCGGGCCGGCCGACTCCGGCGAGCCCCTGCCCCTGCCGATGCCCAGCGGCCCCGCCGCCCCGGCCGTCGGCCCGGCCGGACTCGCCGGGGCCCCCGGCGCCTCCTGGTCCGCCGCCCCGGACGCGCCGGTCGCCCCGGTCGCCGGGGACGGCCACGAACTGGCCCGCAGCGGACCGCCGATGGGCGCGTACATGGCGGCGGGCACCGCCCTCGTCGCCGCCGGCGCCGGGCTCGCCCTCGTCGTCCTCTTCCGCACCCGGATGAGGGTGGTGGAGTGAGGGCGGCGGACAGCCGCGGAAACGTCTCACGGTCTCGCGCGGAAAGGTCTCCCCATGCCCCGCACCCCCAGCGGCTGCTACCCCGTCGTCAGCCTCCGCCTCGCCCGCCGGATCCTCGGCGACGACCCGCGCCGCGACGTGCGCTGGATCGCGGCCGGACCGGGGATGCGCTGCGCCGAGATCGGCAGCGGCGGCGGGTACTACACCCCCGCCCTCGCCGCCCACCTCGGGCCCGGCGGCCTGCTGGTCGCGCTCGACCCGGCCGCCCACGACCCCCGCGCCCACCGCCGGACGGGCCCGGGCGCGACGACCGTCCACGTCAGCGGCGACGGACTGGCCCTGCCCTTCGCCTCCGGAGCCCTGGACGCGCTGCTCTACAGCTACAGCCTGGAGGAGATGCCCGACCCGGCGGCGGCGCTGGCCGAAGCCGCCCGGGTCCTGCGCCCGGGCGGACAGCTCGTGCTCTTCCTCTGGCGCCCCGTGCTCCGGCGGGGGCACGTGGCCGCCCTCGGCGACATCGACGCCTTCGACCTGCGGCGGGCCCGGCGCGGCGGCCAGAACCTGCGCCTGGCCTACCGCAGGCGCTGACGTGTTCAGGAAACGGTGAGGACGACCTTCCCGGTCACCCGGTTGGTGTCGCCCAGCGCGTGCCCCTTCGCGGCCTGCTCCAGCGGGAAGACGGCCTCGACGACCGCCTTCAGCCTGCCCGCGCGCATGAGGTCCGCGATGGACCGCATGCCCTCCTGGTCGGCCTCCACGAGCAAGGGGCGGAACCGCACGCCCCGGGCGGCGGCCCGCTCCGGGAGGTCCTCGGCGTAGGACCGGATGGCGATGTTGATCAGCTGCCCGCCGGGCTTGAGGACGTCCAGGGAGCGGTCGGCCGTGTCGCCGCCGATGGTGTCGAAGACCAGGTCGACGGGGTCGATCTCGGTGAAGTCCTGGTTCCGGTAGTCGACGGTCTCGTCCGCGCCGAGCTCGCGCAGCAGCGCGTGCTTGGGGGCGCTGGCCGTGCCGATCACATACGCGCCCCGCTCCTTGGCGATCTGCACGGCGAGGTGGCCCACGCCACCGGCGGCGGCGTGGATCAGCACCCGCTGCCCGGGGCGGACGTCCGCCGCGTCCACGAGCACCTGCCAGGCGGTCAGCGCGGCCAGCGGGATCGCGCCCGCCTGGACGTGGTCGACGCCCTCCGGCTTGCGCACCAGCGCGCGGGCCGGGGCGACGACGTACTCGGCGAACGACCCCACGCCGTAGGGGTAGGGGAGCATGCCGAACACCTCGTCCCCAATCTCGTGCAGCGTGACGCCGGTCCCGACGGCCTCGACGACGCCGGAGACGTCCCAGCCCAGCACCAGAGGGAGCCGGTCGAGGAAGCCGGAGCCCTGCCGGTGCTTCCAGTCGGTGGGGTTCATGCCCGCCGCGCGGACGCGGACGAGGACCTCGGAGGGGCCGGGGACCGGGCGCTCGGTCTCGACCATGTGGACGACCTCGGGGCCGCCGTAGGTGTCCTGGCTGATCGCCTTCATCGTGCTCTTGCTCATGACGGCAAGGATTCCCCGGGCCGGAACCCCGTCGACAGTGGCCCGGAGGCCATGATGTGCAAGGATCGGGCCATGCATCGTGTGGTGGTCCTGGCGCTGGACGGCGTCATCCCGTTCGAGCTGAGCCTGGCGTCGCGCCTGTTCGGCGTGGCCGTCGACGCCGAGGGGCGGCACCTCTACGAGGTGCTCACCTGCTCGCCGGACGGCGGCCCGGTCCGCACGGGCGCCGACTTCTCGATCAGCGTCGAGCACGACGCGTCGGTGCTCGCCACGGCCGACACCGTGGTGATCCCCGCGTCCGAGACGTTCGCCGAGATCGTCGACAGCGCCGCGCTGCCCGCCCCCGTCGCCGAGGCCCTGGCCGTGATCCGGCCCGGCGCCCGGATCGTCGGGATCTGCCTCAGCACCTACGTCCTGGCGGCGGCGGGCCTGCTGGACGGCAAGGGCGCGGCCACCCACTGGTGCCACGCCGACCGCTTCCAGCGGCTGTACCCGCACGTCGCCTTGGAACCCGACGTGCTGTTCGTGGACGCGGGCCGCGTCCTGACCTCGGCGGGGGCCGCGGCGGGCATCGACCTGATCCTCCACCTCGTCCGCCGCGACCACGGCAGCGGCGTCGCCAACCACGTGGCCCGCCGCTGCGTCGTCCCGCCGCAGCGGGAGGGCGGCCAGGCCCAGTACGTGGAGCGCCCGGTGCCGCACAGCGCCGACACCGGCACGTCCGCGACCCGCGCCTGGGCCCTCGACCGCCTCCACGAGCCCCTCCAGCTCACCGACCTGGCCCGGCACGCGGGCATGAGCCGGCGCACCTTCACCCGCCACTTCCGCGCCGAAGTGGGCCTCAGCCCCGGCCAGTGGCTCACCCAGCAGCGCGTCGACCTGGCCCGCCACCTGCTGGAGAGCAGCGACCTCCCGGTGACCCGCGTCGCCGAACGCGTCGGCTTCGGCACGGACGCGACCCTGCGCCAGCACCTCCACGCGGCGATCGGCGTCTCACCGGGGGCGTACCGGAGGACGTTCCGGGCGTGAGGGGGCTGCCTCGTCGGTCTCGCCGGCCTCGTCAGCCTCGGGCGAGAGCCGTTCCCACCAGGCCGGCGATGTCGGCCACCAGCTGGTTGTTCGTCGGGGCGGTGGCGAAGAGGCTCGTCGTCAGGACGGCGAGGACGATCGGGGCGCGGCGGTGCGGGGGCCAGGCGATGCCGACGTCGTTGGCCACGGCGTAGTCCGAGCCGCCGCCGGTCTTGTCGGCGAGGGTCCAGCCCGGCAGGCCCTTGCCGAAGCGCTGCTTGTTGGTGGTGTTGGCGATCAGCCAGCCGGTCAGCCGCTCGCGGTCCGGGCGGGTGAGCGCGTGGCCGAGGACGAGGCGCTCGTAGGTGCGGCCGATGGCACCGGGGGTGGTGGTGTCGGTCTCGCGGTCCGGCTCGGCGGAGTTGAGCTGGG
The DNA here is from genome assembly GCF_054551825.1 of Streptomyces sp. L500. Taxonomy (NCBI): domain Bacteria; kingdom Bacillati; phylum Actinomycetota; class Actinomycetes; order Kitasatosporales; family Streptomycetaceae; genus Streptomyces; species Streptomyces sp. L500. The sequence goes on along the minus strand of NZ_JBTOLC010000020.1, from coordinate 24,228 downwards.
GCTCCCAGCGGTCGAGGCGGGTCGTGTCGTCGCCGATCGAGCGGCAGAAGCGGGTGATCGCGGACGGGCCGCCCAGCTCGCGGAGGAGCAGGTTCGCGGCGGCGTTGTCGCTCTCGCTGACGGCGGCGGCGCACAGCTCGGCGACGGTCATGCCGTTCGCGAGGTTCTCCGGCTTCTTGGTGGAGTCGGCGTAGCCCGAGTCCTTGAGGAACTGCTCGGTGTACCGGATCCGCTTGCCGAGGAGTTCGCCGTGCCGGTCCTGGCGCAGTACGGCCGCCGCGGCGAGGGTCTTGAACACCGAGCACATCGGGAACGTGTCGTCCGCGCCGTACTCGACGGTCCGGCCCGTGGCCGTGTCACGCGCGTACACGCCGATCCGGACGGAGTGCTTCCGCTCCCACTCCTTCAGTTGCCGGGTGATCTCGTCCTCGCGCCGCGGCGTGGCCGCCACGGCGCTTCCGCCCGTGGTCAGGGTGGCGGCCAGCGCGGCTCCGGTGCCGAGGGCCAGCATGGCGCGGCGCGACGGGTGTGCCCCTGTGGTCTCCAACGTCTCGGTTTCCTCTCCAGTTGCGGCCAGAACATCACTCACGACGCGGCGAAAGGGGGCATCGGTTCCGCTTCTTGAGCGATCCGGTCAAATGGCTGGAAAGTACCCAGGGTGCTGTGCCCGTCAGTCGTACAGGTGGTCCGCGTAGCGGGGGCCGTAGTAGCGCTCCAGCTCCTCCAGTGGCGTCTCGGGACGTTCCAGGCGCTTGGCGATCCGCGCGCGGGAGGGCATCTCCTCGGGCCGCCATGTCTCCGGCTTCCAGAGGGAGGAGCGCAGGAACGCCTTCGAGCAGTGGTGGAAGACCTCCTCGATCTCGACCAGGAGCGCCAGCCGGGGGCGGTGCCCCTTGACCACCATCGCGTCGAAGAAGGGCGCGTCGCGCACGATCCGCGCGCGGCCGTTGACGCGGAGCGTGTCCGTGCGCCCGGGAATGAAGAAGATCAGCCCGACGTGAGGGTTGCTCAGGACGTTGAAGAAGCCGTCGGCGCGGCGGTTGCCGGGGCGTTCGGGGAGGACGACGGTGGTGTCGTCGAGGACGAGCGCGAGGCCGTCCGGGTCGCCCTTCGGCGAGACGTCGCAGGTGCCGTCGGCCGCCGCCGTCGCCACGAGGCAGAACGGGGACAGGGCCAGCCACTCCTTGTCCAGCTCGTGCAGCCGCGTACGGACCTTGTCGCGCGCCGCCGCCGTGGGTTCGCCGAGCAGTTCGCGCAGTTCCTCGGGTGAGGTGATCTCGGCTATCGAGGCTGTGGGGGCCGTCCCGGCGGTTGTACCGGCGGTATCCATGAGTAAGTCCTCCCCATTGGGCTGGATCATGCTGTCTCGAGCTTAGGTCCCGGGAAAACTCTTCGACAGGACCCCGACCGGACGGCAAGATCATTTCCATGACGAACCTCAGTGAACGCGCCGAGCGCGCCGTGGACATCGCGACCCGGGCCGGACGCCGGCTGGGGCTCGACGCCGGTGAACCCCGCGTGCTGCACGACGTGTTCAACGTCCTGGTGCACCTCGCGCCCGAGCCCGTCGTCGTGCGGGTGCCGTCCCTGGGCTTCGCCGGGGCCGAGGAGCTGGAGCGCAAGCAGCGCCGCGAACTCGCCGTCGCCGGCTGGCTGGCGGACACCGGCGCGCCGGTCGTCCGGCCCAGCCCGCTGGTGCCGCGCGAGCCGGTCGTGACGGACGGGACGTCGCTGACGTTCTGGGAGTTCGTCAGCGAGGAGCAGCCCGCCGCCGACGAGGACCTCCAGGCGCGGTTCGTCGAACAGACCGGGAACGCCGCCGAGTTGCACGCCCTCCTGGCCGGCTACCCCGGCGAACTCCCCGTGCTGTCCCCGCTCGTGCCCGGCCTGCGCCCCCTGCTGGACGAGCTGGGGAAGCGCCGCCCGGACGGGCTCACCACGGCGGACCTGGACCGGGCCGAGAGCGAGTACGCCGCGCTGGAAGCCCTGGTCGCGGACTTCCCCGCGCACTTCCCCGGCGCCCGCCTCCAGCCGCTGCACGGCGACTCCCCGGCGTACAACATGCTGCGCGTCACCGGCGGCCGGCGGCTCTTCAGCGACTTCGAGGACGTCACCTATGGCCCCGTCGAGTGGGACCTGACGCTCGTCGGCCCGCAGGGGATCGAGGCGTACGAGCGTGCCGGTGGCGGGCCCGTGGACCCCGCCCTCCTGGAGGTCATGGAGGGCGCGCGGCTGCTCCAGGTGGTGGGGGCGCTGGCGTTCGTGCCGGTGATGCCGGAGATGGGCGCGATGCTGGAGCCCGCCGTCGCGCGCTGGCGCGAGAAGGCCCCGCTGTCCGTCGGCCGTTCAGTCTGACAGCGTGACCGTTCGGGCCTCGGCGGCGGAGGTCTTCGCCGCCTCCAGCACCCGCAGCGCGGCCGCCGCCTCCCGGGCCGTCACCGGCGGCAGGCCGCCCGTGCGCAGCGCTTCGGCGATCGCGGCGTAGTACGCGGGGTAGTCGCCCGGCAGCGTCGGCACCGGTTCGCCACCGCCCGTCAGCGGGGACTCGCCCGCGCCCAGCCGGCCCCAGGAGGACTCCGCCTCGACGCCCCAGGAGGCCGCCGTGCCCGGCCGCAGGCCCTCGCGGAGCGCGCCCTCCTGCGGGTCGAGCCCGTACTTCACATATCCGGCCGTGTCGCCCAGCACCCGGAAGCGCGGGCCGAGCTGGGCGGCGGTGGCGCTCATCCACAGGTGGGAGCGGACGCCGGAGGCGTGGCCGATGGCGATGAACGTGTCGTCGTCGGCCTCCGCGCCCGCCCGGCGCACGTCCGACTCGGCGTAGACCGTGACGGCCGGGCCGAAGAGGGTGAGGGCCTGGTCGACGAGGTGGCTGCCCAGGTCGTAGAGGATGCCGCCGATCTCGGCGGGGTCGCCGGACTCCCGCCAGCCGCCCTTGGGGCGGGGCCGCCAGCGCTCGAAGCGGGACTCGAAGCGCTGGACCTTGCCGAGCGCGCCGCCCTCGACCAGCTTGGCGACGGTACGGAAGTCGTTGTCCCAGCGGCGGTTCTGGAACGCGCTGAGCAGCAGCCCGCGCCCTTCCGCCAGCGCGGCCAGCTCCTCCGCCTCGGCGGCGGTCGCGGCCAGCGGCTTGTCCACGACCACCGGCAGCCCGGCCTCGAGCGCGGCCCGCGCGAGCGGGACGTGCGTGCGGTTGGGCGAGGCGATGACGATCAGGTCGAGTTCGTCGGCACGGCCCAGGAGCTCTTCGGCGGTGGTGGCGGTACGCGCCTGGGGGTGCTCGGCGACGGCCTGGCGCCGCCGCTCGGGGTTGGCGGTGACCACCGTGTCGAGGGTGAGCCCGTCGGTGGCGGCGATGAGCGGGGCGTGGAAGACGGAGCCCGCGAGGCCGTAGCCGATCAGGCCGACGCGGAAGGGGGCACGCAGGGAGGCGATGTCGGCGGTGTCCATGCCCACCACTTTGGCAACGCTGTTGCGTAAGCGCAAGTGGAGGGGAGAATGGGCTCTGTGAGCAATCTTGGAGCCAACCTCGCCGCCCTGCGCGATCACAACGCCGCCGTCGTCCTCGGGCTGCTGCGCGACGCGGGCGAGGGCGGCGCGAGCCGCGCGGAGCTGGCGGCGCGGTCGGGGCTGACGCCCCAGGCCGTCAGCAAGATCACGGCCCGGCTGCGGGCGGACGGCTTCGCGGCCGAGGCCGGCCGCAGGCTCTCCACGGGCGGCAAGCCGGCGACGGCCCTGCGGCTGGTGCCGGGGGCGGGGCGGGCGGTGGGGGTGCACGTGGAGCGGGACGCGGTGACGGCCGCGGTCGTGGATCTCGCGGGGGCCGTCGTGGCGACGCGTGCGGTGGCGCTCGCGGCCGGCGCGACAGCGGAAACCTTGGTCGGTGTGGTGGCGGAGGAGGTGCGGGCGCTGGTGGAAGGCGGCGGAGTCCTCGGCGTCGGGGTCGCCGCGCCCGGGCCGCTCGATCATGCCGAGGGCGTGCTGCGGGACGTCACCGGTTTCCCGCGGTGGAGCGGCTTTCCGTTGCGGGACGCGCTGGCCGAGCGGCTCGGGCTGCCCGTCGTCCTCGACAAGGACACCAACGCCGCCGCGCTCGGCCTCCTGCGGTCCGCCCCGCGCGAGCCGGGCTCCTTCGCCTACCTCCACCTCGGCACCGGCCTGGGCGCCGGGCTCGTGCTCGGCGGCGAGGTGCACCGGGGCGCCCGGACCGGCGCCGGGGAGTTCGGGCACCAGGTGCTGCGGCTCGACGGGCCGCCGTGCCCGTGTGGCAGGCGCGGCTGTCTGGAAGTGCTGTGCCTGCGGGCCGTCGCCGACGGCGACACCGCCCTCGCCGCGCGTCTGCTCGGCGTCGGCGCCGCCAACCTCGTCCAGCTCCTGGACATCGACCGCGTGCTGCTCGGCGGCCGGACCGCGCTGGCCGATCCCGACCCGTACGTCCGGGGCGTACGCGCCGAACTCCCGGCGTCCGTGCCCGTGGCCGTCGCCCCCGGCGGGGAGCGCGCCGTGGTCGAGGGCGCGGCGGAACTCGTCCTCGCGCCGCTCTTCGGCGCGGCCCGCGCGGGCCGCGTGCTGGCGCCCGCCGCACACCACGGCGCCCCGTAAGGGGCGCGGGGAACTGCGCGGTCGGCCGACGACGGCCCGCAGCCGACACGCCACCCCGGGGTCCGGGCAATCCGCGGGCACGTCGTGGCTTGTCGCGCCCACGCGGCGGAGCCGCACGGTGTCACGGCCCCGCGCCCCTACGGGCCGCCGTGGTGGCGCGTGACGAAGATCCGCCGGACACGGCCCAGGCACCCGGCGTGCTCACCCGCTCGGCCGAGTGACCCGACCGGATCAAACGACTGTCGGCTCATCGGGCGGCGTTTGACGCCCGGTCGGCCGTACGGGGCCGCGCCGCGCGCCCCCGGCGGCGAGGGCCGTGGGAGGTTGCGGACGACCGGAGCCCCCAGCCGCAAAGGTCCTCGATGAACAGGCCACCCACGTCGTCGTCCCGCTCCGCCCCCCGCCGCGCCCTGCTCGCCTGCGCCGCCGTGCTCGCCCTCGGCGCCCTCGGCGCGGCGCGGCCGCCCGCCGACCCGGGGCGCCAGCAGTGCGGCGACCCGCACAGCACCGAGTTCCCGATCACCTCGCGGATCGCCGGCGGCCCCGCCGGGTACGAGCGCGGCGGCACCCCGCGCACCTGGCGGCTGGAGCTGCGCAACGCCACCGGCACCGAGTGCCGGGCCATCCACCCCGTCGCGGTCCTCGCCGACCGGGGCCGGGCCCTCGAACCCGCCGACTTCCACCTGGACTTCCAGGACCCGGGGGACGGCCGCTGGCTGCCCGTGCGGTTCGAGCGGACCGACGAGGCGGAGAACGTCGGCGTCCTGGACGGCGGTGCACCCGCCCCCGGCGGCGAGGCGCCCGCCTTCCCCGGCTTCACCGTGCCCGCCCACGGCTCGGTCACCGTGCCCGTGCGGCTGGGCTTCGCCGGCGACGCCCCCGAGGGGCCGGTCACGGTCAACGTCACGGCCGTGCAGAAGCGCGGCGGCGACGGCGCGTGGGTGGGGGAGTCGGGCGACTACACGTTCGCCGTCGGAGCCGTGGGGGCCGGCGGCGGGGCCGCGCCGTCCTCGGCCGCCGCCTCTCCCACGCGGCCCGACGCCGCCGCCCACCTCGAACCACCCGGCCTGGCCGACACCGGCGACGAACGGCCCGTGTTCGCCGTCGGCGCGGCCGCCCTCGCCCTCCTGATCGCCGGGACGGCACTGGTCGTCGGGGCGCGTCGGCTGAACCGCTGACGCCGGCCGCCCCCGTCGACGCCGGGGCTTCACCCACGGGTGCGAGGATCGCGCCGTGGACAACACGCACACGCACCACCACGACATGGCAGGTCAGCGACCCGGCGCCGCCATCCGCGCCGGCATCCCGGAACACGGCCGGATCCCCAAGTACTTCGCCGTCAAGACACGCGTGGCCGCCCTCCTCGACGAACTGGGCGAGGGCGGCACGCTGCCTACCGAGCGCGAGCTCGCGACGCGCTTCGAGGTCTCGCGCGAGACCGTACGCCAGGCCCTGCGCGAGCTGCTGCTGGAGGGACGGCTGCGCCGCATGGGGCGTGGCACGGTCGTCGCGGGGCCCAAGCTGGAGCAGCCGCTGTCCCTGGCCAGCTACACCGAGGGCGTGCGCCGCCAGGGCCGCCGCCCCGGCCGCGCCCTGATCGGCCTGGACCGGCTCCCCTGCCCGGAGGGTCTCGCCCCCGACCTCGGGGTGGCGCCGGGGGAGCCCGTCTGGCACATGGAGCGCGTCCTGCTCGCGGACGACGAACGGGTGGGGCTGGAGAGCACGTACGTGGCGGTGGCGCGAGTGCCGTCGCTGGACACGGAGTTCCCCCCGGACTCGTCCTTCTACGGCTACCTGCGCGAGCGGCTCGGCATCTCCTTCGGCGACGCCGACGAGCGCCTGGAGACCGTGCTGGCCACCCCGCGCGAGGCGCTGCTGATCGGCACGCCGCCCGCGCTGCCCATGCTGCTGATCCACCGGGTCTCGCGCGACACGGAGGGCCGCCCGCTGGAGCGGGTGCGGTCGCTGTATCGGGGGGACCGGTTCTCGTTCACGACGCGTCTGCGGGGCGAGGGCTGAGCGAGGAGATAACGGAACAATAACGGGTCTAGGCCAAGTTTGGCGGCTCGTTCACCGCCGCGTCGCCGCGCGGCCGCCTCGGCGACACCGCGTCCGACGACCGTTCGAGTCATGCGAGTCATAGTCGTCGGAGCGGGCGTGCTGGGAACCATGCACGCCTGGCAGGCAGTCCAGCGCGGCCACGAGGTCGTGCACATCGAGCGGGAGGCCGAGGCCCGGGGCGCCTCCGTCCGCAACTTCGGCCTCGTCTGGGTCAGCGGCCGGGCCGCCGGCGAGGAGCTGGCGACCGCCCTGCGCGCCCGGGAGCTGTGGGAGGAGATCGGCGCCGCCGTCCCCGCCCTCGGCTTCCGCGCCAACGGATCCTTGACGGCCGTCACCGACGAGACCGAACTGGCCGTCGCCCGCGCCGCCCTGGCCCGCCCCGACGCCGCCGCCCGCGGCTTCGCGCTGCTCACCCCCGACGAGGCCCGCGCCCTCAACCCCGCCCTGCGCGGCGACCTCCTCGGCGCCCTGTGGTGCGAGCGCGACGCGGCCGTCGAGCCCCGCACCGCCCAGCGCGCCCTCAAGGACGCCCTCCTCGCCTCCGGCCGCTACACCTTCCTCGGCGGCCGCGAGGTCCGCGAGGTCGTCGGCGAGCGCGCCGTCCGCGACGACCACGGCGAGACCCACACCGGCGACGCGGTCGTCCTGTGCACGGGCGCCTGGCTGGGCGGCCTCGTCCGCGAGCTCGCGCCCGACCTGCCCGTCCGCCGGGTCCGGCTCCAGATGATGCAGACCGCGCCGCTGGGCGAGAAGCTCACCACCTCCGTCGCCGACGCCGACAGCTTCCGCTACTACCCCGCCTACGCGGGCCCCGGCCTCGACGCCATGGCGGCGGCGAAGCCCCAGCCCCCGGTGGCGGCGGAGCACAAGATGCAGCTGCTCATGGTCCAGCGCGCCGACGGCGGCCTGACCATCGGCGACACCCACGAATACGCCGAGCCCTTCTCCTTCGACGTCGTCGAGGACCCCTACGAGCACCTGACCGCCGTCGCCGAAGGGCTCCTCGGCCGGCCGCTGCCGAAGGTCCGGCACCGCTGGGCCGGGGTGTACGCGCAGTGCGTGGACACCACCCGCGTCGTCCACCGCGAGCGGGTGCGCGACGGCGTCTGGCTGGTCACCGGCCCCGGCGGCCGCGGCATGACCTGCTCCCCGGCGATCGCCGAGACCACCGCCGACGCACTGGAGTGGTGAGAGAGATGAGAGAGAACGAGAAGCTCGGCCTGGTCGTCCTGGACATGGCCGGCACGACCGTCGCCGACGACGGCCTGGTCGAGCGCGCCTTCGACGCCGCCGCCCACGCCCTGGGCGTCGAACCCGGCACCCCCGAGCACACCGCGCAACTGGCCTACGTACGCGCCACCATGGGCGAGTCGAAGATCTCCGTCTTCCGCCACCTCTTCGGCGGCGACGAGGAGAAGGCCCAGCGCGCCAACGCCGCCTTCGAGACCGCCTACGGGCGGCTCGTCGACGCCGGACAGGTGGCGCCTATCCCCGGCGCCCGGGAGGCCGTCGAGCGACTGCGCGCCCAGGGCCGGACCGTCGTCCTCACCACCGGATTCGCCCGCGTCACCCAGGACGCCATCCTCGCCGCCCTCGGCTGGACCGGCCTCGCCGACCTCACCCTCTGCCCCGCCGACGCCGGCGGCCGCGGCCGCCCGTACCCCGACATGGTCCTCACGGCCCTGCTGCGCACCCGGGCCGCCGACTCCGTCCGGGGCATCGCCGTCGCGGGCGACACGTCGTACGACATGCGCAGCGCCCGCCGCTCCGGCGCCGCCCTCGCCGCCGGCGTCCTCACCGGCGCCCATGACGAGGCCGCCCTGCGCGCCGCCGGCGCCACCCACGTCCTGGGGTCGGTCGCCGAACTCCCCGACACCATCGCCGCGTACGAGCGCGCCGCCGCGATGGCAGGCGATCGATGAGCGGAATCACGTTTGAGAACGTGACGGTCGCCTACGGCGGGACCGTCGTCCTCGACGCGCTCGACCTCACCGTCGAACCCGGCGAGGTCATGGCGCTCCTCGGCCCTTCCGGCTCCGGCAAGACCACCGCGCTGCGGGCGGTCGCCGGGTTCGTCCAGCCGGCCTCCGGACGGGTGCTCATCGGCGACCGGGACGTCACCGCGCTGCCCCCGCACCGGCGCGGCGTCGGCATGGTGGTCCAGCAGTACGCCCTCTTCCCGCACATGCGCGTCGACGCCAACGTCGCCTTCGGGCTCAAGGCCCGCAAGGCGCCCCGCGCCGGGATCGCCGCCCGTGTCGCCGAGGCGCTGGAGATGACCGGCATGACCGCCTACGCCAGGCGCTACCCGCGCGAACTGTCCGGCGGACAGCAGCAGCGCGTCGCCATCGCCCGCGCGCTGGCCGTCCGGCCCGGCGTCCTCCTCCTCGACGAACCGCTCTCCGCGCTAGACGCCCGGCTGCGCTCCGGCATGCTCGCCGAACTCGCCCGGCTCCACCGCGAACTTCCCGACGTCTCCATGCTGTACGTCACCCACGACCAGGTCGAGGCGCTGACCCTCGCCGACCGCGTCGCCGTCATGGACAGCGCCCGCCTCCAGGACTGCGGCACCCCGCACGACCTCTACCGCCGCCCGCGCAGCGAGTTCACGGCGTCGTTCGTCGGCGACGCGAACCTGCTGCCCGTCACCGTCGGGGACGGCGGCGGCGCCGACTTCGCCGGCACCCGGCTGGACGTGGCGGCCGGTGCCGCCGCGCCCGGGGCCGTCGCCACGCTGTGCGTCCGCCCGCATCTGGTGGGGCTGGGCGCCGGGCCCAACACCCTGCGCGGCACCCTCACCGAGCTCCAGTGGCGCGGTGCCACGCACCGGCTGTGCGTCGACGTGGCCGGGCACAGCGTGAAGGCGGACGTGCGGGAGCTGAGGGAGGCGCCGTCGCTCGGCACGGAGATTTCGCTGCACTTCGCGGCGGAGGACGCGGTGTTGCTGCCGACGGGGGCGGTGGCACGTGGCTGAGCGCGGCGGGGCTCGGGGGGCCGTTCCCGCCTGGGTCCTCGCCCTCCCGCCCGTCGCCGTCCTCGGCCTCGTCTTCCTCTACCCCCTGACCCTGGTCGTCCGGCAGTCCCTCTCCCCGGACGGCGGCGGGTTCTCGCTCTCCGCCTACGGCGACGTCCTCGCGCAGACCGCGTTCCGCGACGCCCTCGCCAACACCGTCCTCATCGCCGTCGGCGCCACCCTCGGCGCCGTCGTCCTCGGGTTCGCGCTCGCGCTCGTCATTGCCTTCGTCCCCTTCCCGGGCGGAAAGGCGCTGAGCCGCTTCGTCGACGTCTTCCTCTCCTTCCCGTCCTTCCTGATCACCCTCGCCCTGCTCTTCGTCTACGGCACCGCCGGCCTGGCCAACGGCCTGTGGACCGGGGCGACCGGCGCCGCCCACGGGCCGTTCGACTTCCTCCACACCCCCTGGGGCGTCCTCCTCGCCGAGGTCACCTACTTCACGCCCTTCGTGATGCGCCCACTCCTCGCCGCCTTCTCCCAGGTGGAGACCGCGCAGCTGGAGGCCGCCGCCTCGCTCGGGGCCACCGCGCCCCGGATCGTGCGACGGGTGATCCTGCCCGAGGCGCTGCCGTCGCTCGCGGCCGGCGGCTCGCTGGTGCTGGTGATGTGCCTCAACGAGTTCGGGATCGTCCTCTTCACCGGCGCCAAGGGCGTGACCACCCTGCCGACGCTCGTCTACGGCAAGGCGATCCTCGACGGCGACTACACGGGCGCCTGCGTCGTCGCGGTCGTGAACATCGCCCTCTCGGTGGCCCTTTACGGGCTCTACCGGTTCATCACCTCCCTCAACGGAGTCCGACGTGCTCGTGCATAGCCGCCCCGCCCGGTGGGCCGTGTGGGCCGCCTTCGCCGCGGTCTTCCTGCCCGTCTTCGCGCTGCCGTTCCTGGTGATCGTCGCGGCCTCCTTCGCCACCGGCTGGAGCGGCGCGCTCCCCTCCGGCGCGACCCTCGCGCACTACCGGGACGCCGCCCGCGGCGACGCGCTCGACGCCCTGGTCACCAGCCTGCTGACCGCCCTCGCGGCGAGCGCGTCCGCCCTCGCCGTCGGCACCTGGTCCGCCCTCGCCGTCCAGGCGCTGCGCACCCGGGCCCGTCGGACGGCCCGGGCCGTCGACACGCTGTTCATGCTGCCGGTCGCCGTGCCGTCCGTGGTCGTGGGCCTGTCGCTCCTCGTCGCCTTCTCCCGGCCGCCGCTGCTCCTCAACGGCACGCCCACGATCGTCGTCCTCGCCCACGCCGTGCTGGTGACGGCCTTCGCCCACCAGTCCGTGACCGCCGCGCTGAGCCGTCTGGACCCCGCGTACGAGCAGGCCGCGGCCAGTCTCGGGGCGAGCCCGGCGCACGTGCTGCGGCGGGTCAAGCTGCCCCTGCTGCTGCCGTCGCTGTCGGCCGCCGCCGGGCTCTGCTTCGCCCTGTCCATGGGCGAGCTGAGCGCCACGATGATGCTCTACCCGCCGGACTGGCTGCCCCTGCCGGTCACGGTCTTCGCCGCCACCGACCGGGGGTCGCTCTTCTCGGGCGCCGCGCTCGCCGTCGTCCTCATGGGCGCGACGCTGATCGTCCTGACCGCGGTCTCCCGGATCCGTACGAGGGCCTCCTACCGCTAGCCCACCACCGAAGGAGTTCCGGCACACCATGCCCCGTCCCCTCCGCTTCCTGCCCCTCCTGTGCCTCGGCGGCGCGCTCCTCACCGGCTGCGGTACCTCCGCCGCCGGCGACGCCAAGGAAATCACCGTCTACAGCGCCGACGGCCTCAAGGCCGAGGACGGCTCCGGCTTCTACGACAAGGTCTTCGCGGACTTCCGCAAGGAGACCGGAATCAAGGTCAACTACGTCGAGGGCGGCTCCGGGGAGCTCGTCCAGCGCCTGGACCGGGAGAAGTCCAACACCAAGGCCGACGTGGTCGTCACCCTGCCGCCCTTCATCCAGCAGGCCGACGGAAAGGGCCTGTTGCGGTCCTACACGCCCAAGGGTGCCGAGAACGTCGCGGCCGGCGACAAGGACCCGAACGGCAAATGGACCTCGATCGCCAACAATTACCTCTGCTTCATCTACAACTCGAAGGAACTCAAGGGAACTCCGCCGAAGACCTGGAAGGACCTCCTCGACCCGAGATTCAAGGGCAGGCTCCAGTACTCCACCCCCGGCGTCGCGGGCGACGGCACCGCCGTCCTGATCAAGGCCATGCACGACCTGGGCGGCAAGGACAAGGCCATGGCCTTCCTCAAGGACCTCCAGGTCAACAACGTGGGCCCCTCGAAGTCGACCGGCCAGCTAGCCCCCAAGGTCGACAAGGGCGAACTCCTGGTGGCCAACGGCGACGTCCAGATGAATTTCGCCAACATGAAGTCCATGCCGAACCAGGGAATCTTCTTCCCCGCCGGCGACGACGGAAAGCCCACCACCTTCGCCCTGCCCTACGCGGCCGGACTGGTGAAGGACGCCCCGCACAGTGAGAACGCCAGGAAATTCCTGGACTACCTCCTCACCGAACCCGTCCAGAAGGCCGTCTCCGGCGTGGGCGGCGGTTTCGCCTCCCGCGCGGATGTGAAGGCCACCGACCTCAGCGCCACCTCCCTCGCGAACCTCATGAAGGGCGTCGAGATATTCCGTCCCGACTGGGTGGATATCGACAGGAACCTGCCCTCCTACGTCGGCGCCTGGAAGGCGGCCACCGGCAGCTGACCAGGGCGACTGATTAGGCTGGAGGTGTCGGGGCGACGCACGAGCGGTGTCGTCCCGGCGTCCCCGGACGCGTCCCCGCGACGGGCACGGCACGGCAGGTGCACAGCACGGCAGGAGTCCGCAGTGGCAGAACGCAAGCCGATCGAGTCCTGGCTCACCGACATGGACGGTGTCCTCATGCACGAGGGCATCCCGGTTCCCGGCGCCGACACCTTCATCGCCCGGCTACGGGAGTCCGGCAAGCCCTTCCTGGTGCTGACCAACAACTCGATCTACACCGCCCGCGACCTCCACGCCCGGCTGAAGCGGATCGGGCTGGACGTGCCCGTCCCCAACATCTGGACGTCCGCCCTGGCCACCGCCCAGTTCCTGGACGACCAGCGGCCGGGCGGCACCGCCTACGTCATCGGCGAGGCCGGCCTGACCACCGCCCTCCACGACATCGGCTACGTCCTCACCGACGCCGACCCCGACTACGTGGTGCTCGGCGAGACCCGCACCTACAGCTTCGAGGCGCTCACCAAGGCCATCCGCCTGATCAACGACGGCGCCCGGTTCATCGCCACCAACCCCGACGAGACCGGCCCCTCCGCCGAGGGCGCGCTGCCCGCCACCGGCTCCGTCGCCGCGCTCATCACCAAGGCCACCGGCCGCGAGCCCTACTTCGTCGGCAAGCCCAACCCCCTGATGATGCGGGCCGGCCTCAACGCCATCGGCGCCCACTCCGAGACCAGCGCCATGATCGGCGACCGGATGGACACCGACATCCTGGCGGGCCTGGAGGCCGGCATGGAGACCTTCCTGGTGCTCACCGGCCTCACCCGCGCCGAGGAGGTCGACCTCCACCCGTTCCGCCCGTCCAGGGTCGTCGACTCCATCGCGGACCTCGTCGACCTGATCTGACGCCCGCCCCCCGTCCGAGCCTCCGTCCGGGCCCGCGCTGACCCGACCGGCTTGGATGATCGTCAAATGGAGCAATACGGCTACGGAGCGGATGCGTCCACGGACATCGCCGGGTGAACCTCGGGAGTACCAGGAGGTTCACTATGGATGCAGTCCGCTCCGCCCTCTGCGGGGCCCTGACGGCGGCGGCCCTCGTCGCCGGCGCGGGCGCCGCCGACGCCAACGACGGGCCCGTCACCATGTCCGGGACCATGGAGCTCACCCCCGTCACCAGCCGGCCCGGCGCCGAGGTGCAGCTGAGAGTCTCCGGCTGCGCCGGCGACCGCGGGACCGCCACCTCCGAGGCGTTCGTCTCCGACGCCAAGCTCGCCAAGGACTCGGCCGGTCTGTTCGCCGAGGCCACCGTCCGCGAGGCCGTCCGCCCCGGGACCTACCCGGTCCGGGTCAGCTGCGACGGGACGGAACACACGGCCGAGGGCAAGCTGACCGTCGTCACCGACGGCTCCGACGTCCGCCGCGGCGACCACCCCGACGCCGACCACCCGGCCGCCGGCTCCCTCGCCGACCGCGACGACCACGCCCTCACCGGCCGCGACCACCGGCTCGGCCACTCCTCGCCCGTCGCCCCCGTCCCCGCCGGAGGCGGCGGCAGCACCACCCGGGCGGCCGCAGTGGAACCGCCCGACACCGCCGGCCTCGTCCTCGCGGGCACCACCGCGGCCATCGCCGGCGCGCTGATCTGGCACCGGCGGCGCACCACCGCGGCCCGGCGCTGACCCGGCCGGAGGACGGACGACCGCCATGGACGAGGACCGCCCCGGAGGCACCGGCCGGCTGCTCACCGGCACGGCCTGGGCCGCCCTGCTGGTGGCGCTGTGGCTGTGGGGACGCGACGTCACCGAGGTGCCCATGGCGACCGCCCCCACCACCGGCGACGTGGCCGCCGTCGGCCGGCCCGCCGACCCCGCGCTGCCCCCCGCCCACCGGCCCCTGGCCGGGAGCGCCCCACGCGGCCTGACCATCAAGGCCATGAACGTCCGCGCCCCCGTCGAGGACCACGGCCTGACCCCCCAGGGCGCCGTCGCCCCGCCCCCGTACGCCCGGCCCGGCGCCGTGGCCTGGTATCGGGACGGGCCCCAGCCGGGCAGCCCCGGCGCGGCCGTCCTCGTCGGCCACCTCGACACCGACCACGCGCCCGCCGTCTTCTACGGGCTCGGCGGCATCCGGCGCGGCACCGAGGTCGACGTCACCCGCGCCGACGGCTCCGTCGCCCGGTTCACCGTCGAGGACGTCTCCGTCTTCACCAAGGAACGCTTCGACGCCGCGCGCGCCTACGGACCCCGCGTCAAGGACCGCGCCGAACTGCGCCTGATCACCTGCGGTGGCTACTACGACCGCGACCGGCGCTCCTACAGCGCCAACGTCGTCGTCTCCGCCTATCTGACCGGCGCGACCGAGGCCGCCGCCACGGGATCCGGCCGTGCCGTCTGAGCCCCCGGCGGGCGGTCCGGCCCGGCGCCCGGGCGCCCGCCGGCCGGGTCGCCCGACAGAGCGACCCCCCACGTGTCGTGGCATGACTGCCCCCGGGCGTGGGCACGTCTGTGCCAGCATGGGGACGGCACTTCCGTCAATCACCTCCACAGGCAGTACACCCAAGGGGGAGTGGATGTACCGCAGTTGGATGTACCGCAGTTACTCCGGCCGCGCGCGCCGGGGCCGCGGGGTATGGGCACGGACGGGAACGGCGGCGGGGGTGCTCCTGCTCCTGGCGGCCACGGGCTGCGGCTCCTCGGACGAGTCCGGCGCCCCCCGGACGGACGCCCTCGCCGTCCAGGCCCCCTCCCAGCTCCCCAAGTCCACCTCCCCCTACTGGGTCAACCCCGACGGCACCGCGGCCCGGGAGGCCGTCCGGCTCGGCAAGGCCGGCAAGGCCGAGGACGCCGCGCTGATCGCGAAGATCGCCGGCCAGCCCGTCGCCGAATGGGTGGGCGCCGACGACCCGGACTCCCAGACCCGGGGCTTCACCGAGGCCGCCACGGCCGTCGACCGCGACGCGCTGCTCGTCCTCTACAACATCCCGCACCGCGACTGCGGCCAGTACTCCCAGGGCGGAGCCTCCGACGGCGACGCCTACCGCGCCTGGCTGGACAAGGCCGCCGCGGGCATCGGCGACCGCAGGGCGACCGTCATCCTCGAACCCGACGCCCTGCCGCACATGGAGGACGGCTGCACCCCCCAGCAGTTCCACGAGGAGCGCTACGCGCTGCTCAGGGAGGCCGTCGGCAGGCTCAAGGCCCTCCCCAGGACCAAGGTCTACCTGGACGCGGGCAACCCCAGCTGGGTGACGCCCGCCGGCCGCATGGCCGACCCGCTGCGTCGCGCGGGCGTCGACCAGGCCGACGGCTTCGCCCTCAACGTCTCCAACTTCCAGACCACCCAGGACAGCAAGGAGTACGGCCACCGGATCTCCGAGCTGCTGGGCGGCAAGCACTTCGTCATCGACACCAGCCGCAACGGCAACGGCCCGCTCTCCGGCGGCGACCACGAGAAGACCTGGTGCAACCCCTCCGGCCGCGCCCTCGGCGCCCCCCCGACCACCCGGACCGGGGACGCGCTCGTGGACGCCTATCTGTGGGTCAAACGGCCGGGGGAGTCGGACGGCGCCTGCAAGGGCGGCCCGGACGCCGGCCAGTGGTGGGAGACCTACGCCCTGGAGCTGGCCCGCAACACCCGCTGAGCACTCATCCCTCCCCCTGCTCCCCGGAGGGCTTCTCCTGCTCGCCGGACGGCTTCTCCTGATCCCCGGAAGGCTTCTCCGCCACCGGGACCTTGATCCACACCGCCTCGGACGGGGTGCCCTTCTCGTCGACCAGATCCAGCATGTACCAGCCGGGCGGTACCAGGGACGCGTCACCGGGGATCGTCACGGTCACACCGTCGGCCGATCTGGCCAGGTCCACCGCGATCGAGCGCTGCTCGATATTGGTGACATGGGTGAAGGACCCCGGCCGGATCAGCCGCGCCCGGGAGATCGCCTTCGGGTCGCTGGTGCGGTACGAGGTCCGCTCGCCCAGCCCGACGGTCCGGGGGCCGGTGTCCTTGAACGCAGGGCGCTCGTCGCGGAAGAGGTACGGCGGGGTGTAGAGGTCGATCTGCTGCTGGAACGTACCGGGCCTGGTGTTGTCCTTGTCGCCGAACAGCGAGTCGGAGCCGAAGGTCATCACCCGGCCGTCGGGCAGCAGCAGCGCACCGGAGTGGTAGTTGCGGCCCACCAGCGGATCGGCGACGCCCCGGGTCGAGTTGGCGCCCGGGTCGTAGAGCTCGGCCCGCAGGACGTTGGACTGGCTGCGCCCCCGGTAGTCGCCCGAGCCGTTGGTGGTCAGCACGGTGTCGTCGGGGAGGATGACACTGCTGGGGTAGCGGACCTCGGCGTAGAGGTCGGGGCCGTCGTGGAAACGGGGCTTGTCCTCGCGCAGGTCCACGATGCGGGTCTTGGCGGTGGACTTGCGGTCCTCGCCCACCCCGCCGCCGCCGAGGACCATGAAGCGCTGCTCCTGGGCGGGCGGCAGCAGCACGGACATCGACGTCTCCAGGACGTCCGGGTCGCTGATGCCGGGGACCTCGGTGAAGGAGTTGCTCTCCAGGTCCCACAGGCCCGGGGTGCGGCCCTTGTCGGCCGGTCCGTAGCCCGCGTTGGAACCGGTGTAGAAGATCTTTCCCTTGTCGGTGAGGAAGAGGGCCGGATAGGTGGGGAAGAACCGCTCCTGGGGGAGGTACGTCCACTTCTTGGTCTTCGGGTCGTAGATCTCGTTCTTCCCGGGGACGACCTGGCCGATCTCGTCCAGCCCGGAGACCGAGAGCACCCTGCCGTCCTGGAGCGTGGTCAGGGTGGGGTACCAGCGGGCCTCGTGCATCGGGTCGACCGTGATGTACCGCTCGGCCACGGGGTCGAATTCGAAGGAGTCCTTGATGCCCTGGAAATCCTTCTTGTCGAAGGAGAGTTTGTTGGCGATGCCGTAGTTGTTCTGCGCGTCGACGCTGGTGAGGCCGTCGATGCGGTAGTTGTCGGTGGTCCCCGTCTCGTACGTGGGGCCCTTCTCCAGGGCCTCGACATAGACGCGGGCGGTACTGGCCGTGACCTTGACCTTGTCGCCCTCGCCGGTCTTGGTGGCGCGCGGTACGAGGACGGCGTCCTTGGACTCGAAGGTCTTGTGGTTGGCCTTGCCCGTGAAGCGGGTGCCCGCCGGGAAGGTCATCGGCTTGTCCGGGTTCTCATTGTGGACGATCATCAGGCCGCCGGCCTTGGTGACGTCGCCGTTGAGCTTCTCGTAGCGCTGGGTGCCGCCCGCCACCAGGAGTCTGCCGTCGGGGAGCTGGGTATGGCCCGCGCAGAACAGGTCCTTGGGCGTGGGGATGTTCTTGAAGGTGTTCTTGCGGGGGTCCCACAGGACCGTGCGGAAGGACTTGGCCTTGAAATTCGCGGCGTTGTTCCCGGAGCCGGCCACGAGGAGCACCTTGCCGGTGTGCAGCAGGGCGGCGTGGATGGTGTTGATGCGGTATTCCGGGGGGACGTCCACGACGTCCCAGTGGCCGTTCCGCGCCTTGTAGGCGGGCTGGTTGATCGTGTACGCGTGATACCGGGCGGCGGTGTAGTCCCAGAGCGCCGGGCCGTTCATTCCCGCCAGGGCGCACACGACCGTCGCGCCCGCCGCCGTTCGCCGGGTGCGGCGGCTCGGTTGGAATCTCATCGCTGACGGGCTCCCTCGGGATGCTTGGCGCGGTACAGCGTCCACGACCACGCGACGATCGGCGCCACGGTGACCGCGAGGGCGAGCGACGCCCAGGTGCGCATGGCCACATGGGTGTGGCCGAGGACGAAGGAGGCCACCAGCGACCCCCCGAAGACGAGCAGGAAGAACAGGTGGATGCGGAAGGTGCCGAAGAGGGTGTCGGGGCTGGCCGAATCGCCCTTGGGGGTCACCACGAAGGAGCTCTTGCGGCGCAGCACCGCGTCCGTCAGCGAGCGGGCGTAGATCGGCGCGGAGAGCGCGGACATCACCATGCCCGCGAGGCCGCCGGAGCCCTCGGGCTCGTGGGGGGAGACGTTGTGCCGGCGGTTCCAGATGTAGAGGCCGATCTGGAGGGCCGCCGCGTCGCTGTAGAGCATCATCCAGATCTCGGAATTGATCGAGATCCCGGAGGCTCCGAGCCCCAGGAAGAGCGCGCAACTCAGCGCGCCGAGCATCCAGTTGATCGCGGTCATCGGATAATAGATGACCATCAGGGTGTAATTGAGGAACTTCCCCGGCGACAGGGTGAAGGGGCCCTTCCAGTACTGCTTGATGATCGTCTCGTAGGTGCCCCGGGACCAGCGCAGCTGCTGGGTGAAGAAGTCCGTCCAGGCGTTCGGGCCCTCTCCCACGGCGAGGACGTCCGGGGTGTAGACCGAGCGCCATTTCCGGCCCGTTTCCGGATTGCGGTGGCGGTGGAGCTCGAAGCCGGTGGCCATGTCCTCGGTGATCGAGTCGTAGAGGCCGCCGATGCCCTTGAGGGCGCTGATCCGCACGGCGTTGTTGGTGCCCACGAACATGGGTGAGCCGTAGCGGTTCCCGGCGCGCTGGATCAGCGCGTGGAAGAGGAACTGCTGGCTCTCCGCCGCCTTGGTGACGGCCGCCTCGTAGTTCCCGTAGACCTGGGGGCCGACGACGAAGGCGATGTCCGGGTCGCGGAAGTAGCCCAGCATCCGTTCGAGGAAATTGGGCAGCGGGACGTGGTCGGTGTCGACGGACGCGAAGAAGTCGTAGTCGTCGCCGTGGGCGTCGAGCCAGGCGTTGTAATTGCCGTGCTTGGTGCGCGCGCGGTGGGGGCCCTTCGGCTGGTTCCACTTCTCCACGCCCTTGCGGGAGAAGTGCCGGACGCCCAGGCGCTCGCAGACGGCCTTGACCTCGGGATCGTCGCCCTCGTCCAGCAGCCAGACGTGCACGGGCCCCCGGTGGCGGACCTCGACGGCCGCCTCCAGGGTCCTCGTGACCATTTCCAGGGGCTCCTTGCCCGGTACGAAGGAGGTCAGGAAGGCCACCCTGGTGCCGGTCTCGGGGACGACCGGTATCGGGTCGCGGGCGACGAGGGTGGCGTGGGCGTTGGACGTCACGTTCAGCGTGCGGAACAGCTCGATCAGCCCGATCGACACGAGCATCACCGTGTCGAGGGCGCGCATCAGCGGGGTGCCGTGCTCCCGCTGGGTCCAGTGGGCGGGCTGCATCAGCCAGATCAGCAGGCCGAGCGAGACCACGGGCGCCGCGCCGAGCAGCAGCGCCGCCTGGACGCGGTGCGGCTCGTCGGCGAGCAGGCTGCGATAGCGCACCCGGTACGGGCCGGGGCCCTCCGGCGGCGGGCTCAGCGGGCCGGCGAGCCGGCTGTAGTGCTCGTAGTCGAAGCGGGGGAGGGGCTCGCGGCGGCGCGGCGACGCGCGTCTGGGCGGGTGGGGCGCCGGTGGCCGTCCGTCCGCGCCGGCCGGGGCCGGAAGGCGCGGGCGCGCCGTCACCGCTGGGTCGTAGGGCTGCTGCCGGGCGTCGGCAGGCGTGGACGTCATGTGTCATTCCCCCCGCACGCATGCTCACTGCGTGTGTATGCCGTTTCGCGGGCCCCCCGGCCCCCCTGGCCGCGCGCGGGCATGCCCCGTGCCGGCTCCCTGCGGGCGCCACCCAACTACCCGTTGGCGACGTGACATTGGGTGAAGCCGTGCGCTTTAGGATCTCGGACCGCGCATCATGATCGCAAGGGTGAAACAAGGTGTTTACCGGGCAAAGCGGTACGTCGAACGAAGATGCTTACGAATGTTGCGGAAGCGGTCATCAATGATGCGTGTAGATGTTCGCATCGAACGGAGAACGACTCAGGGCTCCCCACCGATGGTGAGGAGCCCTGAGACTCGCGTGCGCCGCCAGGGACTCGAACCCCGGACCCGCTGATTAAGAGTCAGCTGCTCTAACCAACTGAGCTAGCGGCGCCTGCTGACAGAGAAGACTCTACCCGACGTTCGGGGGTGCCCCCGACCACCGAGATCGCTATGCCCGAAAATCAGGCGATATTTATTACGGAGGGTGACTGTCGTGCGACATGCGGTTCTTCCTCGTCGCTGAGAAGCTGTGCCGAGCGGAACCGAGGGAAAGGCGGCGGGGAGATGCCCGAGGAGATACCCGCCGGGCGCGGCCGGCACCGACACTCCCGACATCGACGCCCCGGGCGTCCCCGGCGCACCGGGTGCCGGGCGCTGCTGGCGGCCGCCGGGGCGACGCTGCTGGCCGGTACGGGCACGCTCGCCCTCGCGACCGAGCGGCCCGACCCCACCCCGGACCCCGTGGTCGTGGCCGTGGACGACCCGGACGGCGGTCCGCCCGCGACCAGGCCCGAGGACCTGCCCGCCGAGGTGCCCCCCGAGGCCCTGGCCGACGCCGACGCCGACGACACGACCGTGGTCGACGGCGATGACATCGCCGATCAGGGCGGCGGGGGCGGTGGCGGCGGCGAGAGCGCCAGGATCCGCGGGCTGGAGCCCGCCATCGTCTTCGCGCTGGCCCATCTGGGCGACCCCTACGGCTACGGCGGCGCCGGGCCCCACCGCTGGGACTGTTCCGGGCTCGTCCAGGAGGCGTACCGGCGGGCGGGGGTCCGGCTGCCCCGGCTGGCGGCCGACCAGTACCGCGCCACCCGGCGCATCCCGCGCTCCGCCCTCAGCCGTGGCGATCTCGTCTTCTGGTCCAGCGACGGCCGGGCCTCCGGGGTGCACCACGTCGCGATCTACCTGGGCGGCGGGCGCTACGTCGAGGCGGCCCGCCCGGGGACCCGGGTGCGGATCTCCAGCCTCGCGTACTTCGACGCGCGCATGTACGGCCGGATCGAGTCACCCGACCGTGACGGGCTCCGCTGGGACGAGGAGTCCGGGTCGCCGGTCACCTGTACGGGCGACGAGGAGCGGTGCGACCGACGGTGACGTCAAGACCCCAATTTTGGCCTGGACATGACCGTCGGCCGGTACTAGCGTCACTCTTGGTCTAGACCGCAATCCACTCGGCTCACAGAACCCCCCACGTTCTCGAGGAGTGACGTATGCGCAAAAGGATCAGTGCGGCGATCATCGGCCTGAGCGTCGCCTGTATCTCCCTCGTCTCCACCGGAAGCGCCAACAGCCACGGTTACACCGACGCACCCACCAGCCGTCAGGTGTTCTGCGCCCAGGGCGCGGTGAGCGACTGCGGTGAGATCCAGTGGGAGCCCCAGTCCGTCGAGGGCCCCAAGGGCTTCCCGTCCCACGGCCCGTCCGACGGCACCCTCTGCGCCGGCGGCAACAGCCGCTTCGCGGAGCTCGACGACCCGCGCGGCGGGGAGTGGCCGGCCACCAAGGTCACGGCGGGGCGGGACTACAGCTTCCGCTGGAAGCTCACGGCCCGCCACGCCACCACGGACTTCCGCTACTACATCACCAACGACCACTACGACCCGAACCGGCCGCTCAGCAGAGCGGACCTCGAACCCCAGCCGTTCCTCACCGTCCCCTACGGCGGCCGGATCCCCGACGCCGCGGTCACCCACCAGGGCACGCTCCCGGCGGGGAAGAGCGGCAAGCAGCTGATCCTCGCCGTCTGGACCGTCGCCGACACGGGCAACGCGTTCTACGCCTGTTCCGACGTGCAGTTCTGACGGTCGCCGTGGGGTGCCCGGCGGCTCGGGCGCCCCACGGCGGCACCGGGGCCTACGGGCCGTCGGACCCGTCCGGGCCGTCACCGTTCCCGTCGGCCGGGCGCCGCAGCGCGAACCACGCCAGCGCGCCCGCCGCCACCAGGGCGAGCGCTGCCAGCAGCGCGTAGTCCGGCACCGCGCCGCCCACCCGGGAGACCAGTTCCTCCAGCCGGAACTCCTGCTCGGCGTCGACGAGCCCCGGCAGGCCGGTCGTCCCGCCCCAGCCGAGGAAGAGCACCCCGATGGCGATGAAGAACAGCCCGGACACCAGCGAGGTGGTGTGCAGCCGCAGCCGGCCCAGGCGCAGCTCCCGCCCGCGCAGCCAGCGCCGCCGGCCCAGCGCGAAGCGGTCCCAGAGCAGGGCCAGCACGAACAGCGGCAGGGCCATGCCCAGCGCGTAGACGGCGAGCATCGACGCCCCGTGGAGGGGGTCGCCGTCCACGGCCGTCACGGTCAGCACCGCGCCGAGGATCGGTCCCGCGCAGAAGCCGGCCAGCCCGTAGACGCAGCCCAGGAGGAAGGTCGAGGCGGCCGTGCGCGGAGTGATCCGGCCCGCCGCGGCCTGGGCCTTCTTCGAGGCGAAGCCGAGACCGACGATCTGGGTCGCGCCCAGGGCGATCACCACCCAGCCGCCGACGGTGATCAGCAGCTCGCGGTGGCCGTTGAAGAGCCGGCTGGCTGCGGTGGAGGCGGCCCCGAGGGGGACGAGCGTGGTGGCGAGGCCCAGGTAGAAGACGCCGGTGCGGGCGAGGAGCCTGGTGGGGCTCGCCAGGGAGTAGGCGAAGAACGCGGGCAGCAGTAGCGCGCTGCACGGGCTGACCAGGGCGAGGACGCCGCCGAGGAAGGCGGCGAGGTAGCCGATGTCGGTCACTTGCCCGACCTCCCGGCGGCCTCCTTGACCGCCTTCGCCTGGGCGATGGCGGCCTCGAACTCCTTCATCGGCTGGGCGCCCGCGAGCGGCCGGCCGCCGACGAGGAAGGACGGGGTGCTCTGCACGCCGAGGGAGTAGCCCTCCTCCTGGTCCTTCTTGACCGCGGCCTCGGACTCGGCGCCGGACAGGTCGGCGCGGAATTTGTCGAGGTCCTTCACACCGGCCTTGCCGGCCATGTCGACGAGCTTGTCCTCGGCGAGCGCGTCGCCCTTGCGGAGCTTGGCGAAGACCTCGTCGTGGAACTGCCAGAAGCGGCCCTGCCGGCCGGCGGCCCAGGAGGCGCGGGCGGCGCGCTCGGAGTCCTTGCCGAAGATCGGGAAGTTGCGGAACTCGACGCGCAGGACGCCCGCGTCGACGTACTTCTTGACCAGCTCGGGCTGGGTCTCCCGGGTGAAGCGGCCGCAGTAGGAGCACTGGTAGTCGGCGTACTCGACCAGCACGACGGGGGCGTCGGCCTTGCCGAGCGCGAGCGGGTCGCCGTTCTCGCGGCGGCTGGTGGCCTTCTCCAGCTTGTCGTAGGTGGCCTGGTTGGGGTCGAAGGACGGCCCGGCGTCGGCGGCGGGCTTGTCCTTGCCGGAGCCGCCCGTGTTCTTGGCGATGGCGATGCCGGCGGCGACGACCGCCACGACGAGGGCGAGGACCGCGCCGATGGCCGCCAGACGGCGGGAGGGCGAGGAGAGGCGTGCGGGACGTGCGGACATGAGGAGGGGACTCCCTGGGTCGTACGGAATCTGGGTGTGCCGGAGCACGGCCCGGCGCGGGCCGTGGTGGGGCGGTCTAGATCCGTAGGACGGGGAGCAGCTCGGCGCGGCCGGCCGCCGCTATCGGCGGGGCCCTGGGGGTGGTGACCTGCGGGGCCCGGGCGCGGGGGAGCGCCGTGCGGGCGGTGCCGGGGACGCCGAGCGGGTCGGCCTGGGTGTGCGGGACGGCGGTCTCGGCGCCCTTGAGGGGCGTGTCCTGCTGGCGGCAGCTGCCGCCGGTGTCCTTGACGTCGGTGCGCGGCCGGAGCTCGGGCGCCGTGGGGGCGGCCGGGTGCTGGAGGTGCGCGGAGACGGCCGGGACGGAGCCGCTGCCCGTCGCGTACGCGGCCGAGCCGGCGCCGCAGACGACCGGGCCGAAGAGGACCGCGAGGAGGAGCAGCAGCGCTGCGGCTGCTTCTCTCCGGCGGTGCTGCGGCACGTGTCCTCTCCTCCCTGTTCCCTGCCCGTCGTCGGCGCGTCCCGGGATCCGGCGCCGGGACGGCCTTCCATGCTACGGGCCGCCCGCCCGCCCGCGACCGCGCGCCCGGGGCATACGC